>DATJYD010000331.1:0-5311 GCA_035499755.1 Fimbriimonadaceae bacterium | reverse complement strand
TCCGCGGCCGGTCTCCGTCCCTCCGAGGCTCCGCGCAACAGCCGCGCATCCGAGAGAATCTGGAGCCTTCGACGAGAATCGAACTCGTGACCTTCCCCTTACCAAGGGGATGCTCTGCCGCTGAGCTACGAAGGCAACTTGGAGATGATGCTTGATGCTTGGTGCCTGATGGCAGATTTCCCCATCAAGTCATCAGCCCATCAAATCATCAGCCCATCAATCATCGGCCCATCAATCATCGGCCCATCAATGATCAGCCCATCAATGATCGGCCCATCAATCATCAGCCCATCAATCATCGGCCCATCAATCATCAGCCCATCATCGAACTGGTGGGGAGTGAAGGATTCGAACCTACGTAGGCGTCAGCCGGCAGATTTACAGTCTGCTCCCATTGTCCACTCGGGCAACTCCCCAGACGGAGGGTGATTATACCGCGCGCCATCGGGAGCGGACCCTTTCGAAGGGTCCCGCGCCGGTTTTGCTCGTATAATGCCGTCGGCTATGGAAAACGGTCCGCGCCACTCCGCCTCAACCGACCGGCTCTCCGATGCCGAGCTGCAGGCACTGCTGGACCGAATCGGAGCCCAAGAACAGGACAAGAGGGAGCATGCGGCATCGACCGTCTCGGACGTCTCCGAGGCGACCGGAATGTCCATCCCAGAGGTCGCGGCGCAATTGCGCCGGCTGCGGTCGGAAAAGGCATTCGAAGGAAACCCCGAGCGCAAGCCGTTTCGCGTCCCGCTTTGGCTCGCCGCCTTTCTCGCCGTTTTCGGCATCGGCTTCGCCTCGTGGCGAATCATAGGACCCGCGGTGGCCACGGTCAGAGAGAACGCGGCCCTCGCCGCCTATCGCTCCCGGCTCAAAGCAGATTCCGGAAGCCAAAAGGCTCCGGACCAGGCCGCCATCGTTCTCGATGCCAAAGCGGCGGGGGTTCCGGATGGAATGCGGATCACGTTGTCCAATGGGCGTTCGGAGATCGTCGCGGACAACGAGACCAGCGGGATGCCCCTCTACGCACCCCGGGCGAAGAGCGTCCTCAAAGCGTGCCTCGAGACCCTCCTGGCCGCGTTCCCAACGGCCCCGAGCGTTCCACGAATCAGCATCGGCTACCGCTATCGCGGGATCGTGGGGACGAATCAGATCGACGTCACCCCTGGCCGGGCCGAGCCTTCGAAATCGACGGATGCGAGCCTGGACCGAGTCGCCGCGCAGATGGTCGACGGGTTCGCCCGGCCCGTGGAGATTCGCCTCGACTCGAACCCGCCGAAGGCTCCGCCCGGCTTTAGCATCGAGTGCCGCACGCCGGCCTGGGTCGCGGATGGGGGTCCGATCTCCATGCTCCCGATCGATGCCAAGGCTGCGGCCGAAGCGATGAGGCTGTGCCTGATTCGTCGTCTGGTGGGTCTGTCCGGCAGCGGCCCCAAGTACCCGCAAGTTGGGGAGGAGGCGCGCCCCGCCGATGTGCCGGAGAACGTCCACTTCACGGTGCAAGGCCCTTTGACGACCTTTGGCTTCGACCTGCCGACGAAGTTGGGTCCTCGTTTTCCGACGTCTGATGCTCTTCGGCGAGGGCAAGAGGCGATCATGGGCGCCGAAGCGAGAGAAGTGCAGCGCCAGATCGATGCCCTGAATGACCGGTCCGCGAACGACCATGAATGACCAAGGCGACGGACGTCTGAGCGATAGCGAACTCGACCAGATCCGGGAGCGGATTGGAACGCGCGAGTCCGGAGGAGTGTCCATCCGCGACGTCGCCGAGGCGTCTGGCCTGTCGGTGGAAGAGGTCGCCGCCCATCTCGACCGTATCCGCGCCGAAGCGAGCTTCTCGCGTCCTCGGAAAAGGACGCCGATCGTCCCTCTTCTCCTTTGCCTTGCCGCCGTCGCGATCGCGGCCTTCTCGATCGTCCGAAGCTGCGGTTCGGAATCGACGGCGACCGTTGTCAAGTACGCGCCCATCTCGGGCCCGGGAACGCCGGGAATCGACGGGCCGCCCGCGGGGCTCCCTTCGAAACCGATGCCGTCCACGGGTCGGGCTCCCGCAAACTCCGACGTCGAGATGATCGAAGACGCGACCGGCCCCGATCTGCCGCCGCCCGGCATCGATGTCGAAGTCGCCGGGCAGACCGTCAGCATCACGGCAACCGACCGGCACAACCCCGATCGCAGCTCGCACAAGCTGAGCTACGGAGCCATGGTCTCCGAAATCGAAGCCTGTCTCGTCAAGAACTCGGCGAAAGTTCAACGGCGCGACAAGGTCTCCAAGCTGCCGGAGAACCCAGGCCTGCAATACGACCTGAATCAGAACACCTACAAGCCGGAACCCCATCGGTTCCACTTTGCGATTGGCGGCGACTGTAAGCCGGTCGACGGCTTCCTGCCCTTCTTCGCCAATCCGCCGACCCGCCGGCAGCTCGAGGCCGCGGACGGCGTCATCGAGAGTGCTCTTGTGGGGCGAGAGCAGGACGGAAGCTCTCCCGGCGAAGTCCTGCCTCCCGCCGGCTTTGCCGTCACCGTCTATGGACGACGGGTTCTGACGCTCTCCGGCTCGGTTCGGCAATCGGGCAAGCTTGATGGAAATGTCCTGGCAAAGAGGCTCCGCCAGGTCGTCGTCGAGATGCTCAAATGGGACCACGACGAGGGGACGCGAATCGCATTCGACGCGAGCGTCACCGTCGAGAGCCCTAAGAGCTGGATTCGATTCGACGTTCCGATCGCTCCGACGAGCCGCCTCGGAACCGACGAAGCCGTGCGTAAAGCGCAGACGAAAGCGATCGATGAGGGAATCCGCGCCGCTGCCGAGGCACTCGCCAAATGATGCGGCATTCCGGGGCGGAAGGCGACCTCATCGCGCCTCATGAGATGAGGGAGCTTCTCTCCAGGCTCACCGAATCGAGTGTGGAGTCCATTCGGCCCAGTGAGCCACGCACCCTCGCCGGGATCGCGCTCGACACCGGGATACCGATCGAGAAGCTTCAAGAGCTGCTTCTCGAAATTCGTGGCCGGAAGCACTCTCACTGGCCGCTGATCGCCATGGCGGCGGTCCTCATTCTTGCCGCGCTCTGGATTGCGACTCGCCGATCCGCCACCGTGCCCGCCGCCTCGGCTCCGGTCGCACGGACCGCGACCATCGACGAGGAGGGGCTTGTCGCGCTTTCCGCGGTGCGGTATGGGCCGAGCGAGGGACCACTTCGAGTCGATCCTGGCTTTTCTCCGCCCAAGCCTCTCCCGGCCGGGATCGCCATCGCCGCGCAGATCGGGCCGGTCGTGTGGGGCGCCGGCGACCGGTACGGGCAGGCCCTCCACACCAGCCCATCGGCCACCCAGACTCGATCGATCCAAAGCGACATCGAAGCGCTTATCGCGCACGCCCGCCTCCACGCCTCGCGGCGGCGTCTACCCTTTTCCGAAGTCGGCGGCGATTCGGGATTGATCGTCGAGGGGCCAGGCGACCTGATTCAGGTATCGATCGAAGCGAGCAACGTCGAATCGACGGCTTCGCTCCGCATTCCGCCATCGGGTCAGGGAAGTGACGCCGAGATCCGCGCTCTCGTCCACAGGGCGTCGAATCTTCTCATCGAGCGCCTGCGCTTCGAGATCGAACAGAACGAGAAGCTCCGCCACCTGCGCTCCAACTAACCCCAACTAAGTCCCCCGTCTCAAGAGCACAAGCCATCGTCCGTCGCCTGTCTCAACCTCGACGCTCAGACCCCGGGGCCTCGGCCCCACTTCGAGGAACAAGCCTCGAAACTCCAGCGTGCAGGAGATCCCTTTACACACGGGAAGCTGGGTCTGGCGTCCGTCGATCTGCACGCGCAAAGCGAGACGGTTCAAGCCTCGAGAGCGAGCACTCTCGTGTCTTCCACGGCCTGAGCCGGCGATCCCCGCCAGAACGTGTTGGAAGGAATCGTCTCCCCTTTCATCACAAGCGACAGGTGCCCCACGTGCGCATCCGGCTTGAGCTCGGAATCGCACAGAATGACCGAGTAGTTGCCCACCGAGCAGCGCGCGCCGACTTTGATCGGACCGACCTTCATCACCCGGTCTTCGAAGAGGTGAGCCTGCAGCGGAGCGTTCGAGTTGATCGCCACGTCCTCGCCAAGATGGATCAGGTCCGTCTCCGTCCAGTCGGTCGAGTTGATGAAGGCCCGGCGCCCGACCCGCGCCCCCAGGAACTTCATGAACGCCGACATGTAGGAAGTTCCCTCGAGGTCCGAGATAAACATCGGCGCCGCAAAGTCGTGCAAGACCGCCGAGTGTGTCTCCGTCTTCCAGACGAATTGACTCCACAGCGGCTGAATCGTCGGCCTGTACTTCCCGATGAGAACGAACTTGGAGATCCGGCAGATCACCGCCGAGACGAGGGCCCCCACGAAATAGACAGCCGGAATACAGGCCAGCGCCATCTCGAACGAGGTGTCGACCCAGATCTCGGTAAAGCCCTCGATCAGGATCGACGCGACGATCAGCGAGCACAGGCTCGGCAGGACGATCCTCACCGCTTCGTGGATAAGACGCTGCGCATAGAGCTTCGCCGAAGGCCGGTAGGTTCGGGAAGGATCGAACTGGTCCATCACCTGCCGATGGGGAATCCTGAACGGCGGCGAGCCAAGCCACGCCTGCTCCGGCTCGTCGCCGATCTGCTGGTTGCGCGGACAGACCGAAAGAACGCCGAGAAGGAAGTCCTCCGGAACGTCCGTGCCCTGAGGAACCACCGAGTCGTTCCCGAGGAACGAGCGGCGTCCCACGACCGTTCGCTCCAGCGTGATCTTGCCGTTCCGGCGGATCGGCCGACCGATGCTGACCTCGCTCGCGAGAAAGCTCTCTTCGCCCATCGTGACCAGGTCGTACGGCATCCGGCGCGGCAACGCGATCTCGCATCGCGGACCGCACTTCATTCCCAGCGAGATGCACCAAGGTCGCGCGAACAGCGAGTCGTAAATCGGGACGATCAATCCGCTGGCAAGCTCGAGATGCTTGTCCGAGAACCACTTCCGCATCCAGTACCAGCCGGGATAGTCGTAGGTCCCCGGCTTGAGCCGGCCGAGCACCGCCCACTTGATCAAAAGCACCTGAATCGCCCCGAAGCAGACGAGCACGATCGCGTAGACCGGTTCCCAGACCACGTACGCCGTGAATCCCTCCACCATGCTGTACATGTAGAAGGCGACCGTCACAAATGGCGTCGAGTCGAGGAGGGCGAGCGCGAGAACGAGGATCGCTTGCACCGAGGTGAACAGCGCGAGCCGCCCCGTGCTCGGCTGACTCTTCGGATCGTATGGCGGAAGAACAGGATCGTCGGTCTTGCGGG
>DATJYD010000330.1:0-3336 GCA_035499755.1 Fimbriimonadaceae bacterium | reverse complement strand
TTCCACATCGTGTCGGCCAGTTCGGCGTGGAGGCGATAGGGGTTCTCGCTGCCGTTGCTCTTCTTGAGAGCCTCATATTCCGAGCGGCGCAGAGACGTCGCGTCGGACAGGTGGGACTCGATTCCCTGGTGGGAAAGATCGGCTTGCTTCAAATAGGCCATGATGCCCTGAGCGGCGATCTCGCCTCCGACCAGACAGCTCAGAAGCGCGTTCGCGCCGAGCCGGTTCGCACCGTGGTACTGGAAGTCGCACTCGCCCGCCGCATAGACGCCGGGCACGTTCGTCATCTGGTTTCGCGGCTCGTCCACATTCCAGGTGCCGTCCGCGTTCACCGCGTAGTCGACCCATAGGCCGCCCATCGTGTAGTGCACGGCCGGGTAGATGCGCATCGGGAGGTCGATCGGGTCCTCCCGCATGAACTTCTCGTAGATCTCGAGAACGCCTTCGAGCTTGTCGTTGATCTGGTCGCGCGTGTAAGGTCCGCCGCGGCTTTGGTGAAGCTGGGTGATGTCGAGATAGACCTGCTCGCGCTCCCGAATTCCTTTCTTCATCCGGCAGACGCAGTAGATCGCGAAGCTGACGAGGTCGCGACTGAGAAGGTTGCCGTAGACCGGGTCCAACTCCTCACAGAAATACCAGCGCTCGCTCTCCGGAATGTCGGTCGGACGGCGGGCGTCATTCGGGTTGCGTGGAGTCCAGAGCCGGCCGCCCTCGCCGCGCACCGACTCGGAGATCAGCCGGCACTTGTCCTCGCCCGGGATGGCGGTCGGGTGGATTTGGACCATCTCCGGGTTGCCGTACTTCACGCCCTGCTGATAGCAGATCGAAACCGCCGCGCCGGTGTTGATGATGGAGTTCGTGCTCCGCCCGTAGATCAGCCCGCAGCCTCCGGTCGCGAGGACCGTCGCGTCGCAAGCGAAGGACTGGACCTCCATCGTGCGCAGATTCTGCGCGGTCACTCCGATGCCGACACCGTTCGCGTCCTTGACGAGGCCGAGGAACTCCCAAGCCTCGTACTTCTCGACCAGCCCGGAGACCTCGTGGCGCCGCACCTGCTCGTCGAGGGCGTAGAGAAGCTGCTGGCCGGTGGTCGCGCCCGCAAAGGCGGTGCGGTGAAGAAGCGTGCCGCCGAAGCGGCGAAAGCTGAGGAGGCCCTCGCTGGTCCGATTGAACGGAACTCCCATGCGGTCGAGGAGGTAGATGATCGCGGGTGCGCGGTCGGCCATTCGCATGACCGGCGGCTGGTGGTTGAGGAAGTCGCCCCCGGTGATCGTGTCCTCGAAGTGGAGATAAGGTGAGTCGCCCTCGCCGCGCACATTGACGGCGCCGTTGATGCCGCCCTGCGCGCAGACGGAGTGGGAACGCTTCACGGGAACGACGGAGAAGAGCTTGACCCGATGCCCTGCCTCGGCGAGCTTCATCGTCGCCATCAGCCCCGCCAGTCCGCCGCCAACTACCGCAATCGTACGCTGTGCCGCCATGTCCAGGTTCTATTCTGGCACCAACTGGAGATGTGGCTTGTGGCTGGTGGTGTGTAGCCTCGCCGGCACAGCCGGCGGCGCGTTGGAAGCATAATTGAGTGAATCATGCCGATCACGCCTGCATTCACAACCAGAGTCACGAAGCAGTTAACGGAGGCGCGTCCGGTTACGACTCGCAAGATGTTCGGCGGGCTCGGCATGTACCACGAAGGCGTCTTCTTCGGCGTTTGCGACGACGACAAGACGTTCTTCAAGGTCGATGAGCAGACCGTCGGGATGTACGACAGCCACGGGATGGGACCGTGGTTGATGGGCGCCGAGATCAACGACAAGTACCGCGAGGTCCCGGAGGCGATTATGTCCGATCCTGGCGAGCTCGGGGAGTGGATTGACGCCGCGGTTGGCGTTGCCCGCAGACGGAAGAAGTGACCGCCAAGACCGGGAACTTGCCGTTTCCTAAGCTTGCGTGAGGCTCCAGGTTCGAACCGCTTCGCGACCCGTGAGTCCAACAACGTATGGATACCAAGATCGGCATCGCCTGCCTTGCCGGGACGGCCATCGTCTTGGGAGGCTGCGCTTCTCTGTCTAAGAGCCCGGGCTACCCTCAGGGCTATCAGATCGGCGAGAACTCCGCCAGCGCCGACAAGGGACCCGTTCGACTCGCCCGCATCTCCTATCTGAGCGGACCGGTGACCTGGCGGCCTACCAACTCCGGCAACTGGTCGAGCGCCAGCGTCAATCTGCCTTTTCGCCAAGGAGCGGAGATCTGGGTGAAGCCAGGGAGCCGGGCTGAGATCCAGTTTGACGACGGCAGCACTTTGCGCCTCGGCGGCGGAGCGGACTGCGTGCTCCAGACGCTTTACAGCGACGACAGCGGGGAATTCACCGAAGTCCAGCTCACCGGCGGGATCGGCACTCTCCACGCTCTGAACAAGGACTCCGAATACCAGTTCGATACCCCGCTGTCCTCGGTCCGATGCTATGGGCCCTCCGAGACCCGGATCGGGGTCGCCAAGGCCGTCGAAGTTGCTTGCGATTCGGGACAGGCGGACGTGCAGGGGGAGCAGGGCCAGACCGTTCTCCATGCCAAGCAAATGCTGGACATCGACAATGCGACTTCGCCCTACGAGGTCGAAGCAATCCCCAGACCCGATCCATGGGACGAGTTCAACGACCATCGAGACGTGATCGTCGAGCACCATGATCTCCACGTGCCGCGCAATATCGACCTAGAGGCCGAGGATCTCGACGCGTACGGATCTTGGCACCATGACCCGCACTACGGCTACGTCTGGGCGCCGCGCGTGCATGCGCATTGGCGGCCCTATCACGAGGGCCATTGGGTCTGGGTCGATCCGTGGGGTTGGACGTGGGTCGATGACGAGCCTTGGGGCTGGGCGCCGTCCCATTACGGAACTTGGGTCGATGAGCCTTACGGCTGGTGCTGGGACCCGGGTCCGGCCGTGCAGTATTGGTCGCCGGCCGTCGTCGACTACTGCGACGACGGTGCCGACCATCTGGTCGCTTGGTGCCCGCTTGCTCCGGCTGAAGTCGTGTACCCGGCTGCCATCAATATCGGATTCCACACCGGGAATTGGTGGTTGGACTTTTCTATCGGGGGTTGCGCGGACTACTATCCGGTCGACCCCTACCATTGCCGGCCGTATGCCTGGAACAACTACTACTGCAACCGCGATTACAATGCCGACTTCGGGGCGGTTTACCGGAACGCTTACCTGGCGTCAGACCCGGTGTTCGTTCGACACAGCCGGTTCATTCCGGTCAACGGCAGCCGGTTTGCCGGTCTGACCACCGTCTCGGAGGCGGGCTTCATCCACGGTGGCCGCTTCAATGA
>DATJYD010000329.1:0-4271 GCA_035499755.1 Fimbriimonadaceae bacterium | reverse complement strand
CCAAATGCATTTCGGGGAGAACCAGCTATCTCTGCGTTCGATTGGCATTTCACCGGACTAACCACAGCTCATCCCGAGATTTTTCAACATCAATGAGTTCGGCCCTCCATGGTGTGTTACCACCACTTCAGCCTGGCCATGGCAAGATCACGCAGTTTCGGGTCTACTAGCACTGACTTGACGCCTTATTCAGACTCGGTTTCCCTCCGGCTCCACGGCTGAACCGCTTAACCTTGCCAATACTAGTAACTCGCAGACTCATTCTGCAAAAGGCACGCCATCACACTTGGCGGGATTGCTCCCGTCATGGTGCTCTGACTGTTTGTGGGTTGTGCGATTTCAGGTTCTATTTCACTCCCCTGCCCGGGGTTCTTTTCACCTTTCCCTCACGGTACTGGATGCACTATCGGTGACAAGTTGTGTTTAGCCTTACGCAGTGGTCTGCGCGGGTTCACACGGGGTTCCACGTGCTCCGTGCTACTCAGGTACCACCTGAACTCGATTGGGTTTTAGCCTACGGGGCTCTCACCCTCTATGGCGGTTCGTTCCAGAACTCTTCCGTTAACTTGCTCGATCTTCTTTTCTATCTCTTCAAATCGAACCTCGAAGGCTCGGTTTGAAGGAGATAGTGGTGGCCCTACAACCCCAGCCGGCAAGCCGACTGGTTTGGGCTTTTCCGCGTTCGCTCGCCGCTACTTGCGGAATCTCTTCGATTTCTTTTCCTCCGGTTACTTAGATGTTTCAGTTCACCGGGTTCCCTCCTCACAGACTATGAATTCATCTGTGGGTCATCAGGCATTAGCCCTGATGGGGTTTCCCCATTCGGACACGCTTGGATCAACGCTTCTGTGCAGCTCCCCAAGCCGTTTCGTCGCTTACACGTCCTTCATCGGCAACTTGTCCCTAGGCATTCGTCGCACACCCTCTTAAGCTTTTTGACTTTGGCTTTATCGAGTGTTCGATAGAAATTGCTTCTACTTCTGCGCTATGCAACTGTCAAAGAACTCACACGCTGGCCACCGTTCGTTCAAACCGGCGGCAAAGAGAAATGATACCTTCGCGGCCAGGCCATGTCAAGGCCTGACCCCTTTCTTTTCGGCTTTCGCCTGAATCGAACCCAGAAGCGTTCTCCACGTCGACGGCTAAGCTCTTCCATCCGCTCCGATCGCGCCGCGAGAAACGCAGCTTTCCGCGGACTCGAGGGGAAGAGCGGCCGGCCCATACTCCATGTCGAGATCCATGCGATGGAGGCCCTCCGACAGGCAGACGCACACTGCCGGTATCATGCGACGATTATGATTACCAGCGTTCACGCTCTCATCTACTCGGACGACGCACCCGCGACGCGGGCCTTTCTGCGCGACGTCCTCGGTTGGCCCTTCGTCGAGGATGTGAGCGGCGGGGGCGAGGGTTGGCTGATCTTCAAGACCGGTCCGAGTGAGATGGGCGTTCACCCGACTCATAGCGAATACGAGGGCAAAACCTACGAATCTCCTCGGCATCACGCCATCTCGCTGATGTGCGACGACATCCACGCGACGATGGCGGAGCTCTCCGCGAAGGGCGCCGAATTCCGCGCCGAGGTGCGGGACACGGGTTGGGGGCTGATGGCGATGATGGCGGTACCGGGTGCGGACGACATCATGCTATATCAACCCCAACACCCGGTCGCCTACGATCTGTAGCTCGCCACCGTCATGCCTCCCGTCAGTCTCCCGGGCCGTCCTACCTTCCGAGTTCAATAGCCTCCGCCTATCCGAGCCCGTGGCCCAAGGCATGAACGCAACAGCGGTAAGGCGCATCCTCGGCGGTCGCGGTGGGACCGGCTCGTTCACTCTGCGTGTGGGTACATCGCCGCCTTATGTCGTGGCGACCCGGTGACAGCGCTCGATCTCAGGAACTCGATCAGTTCCTCGGCCATTGCTGCGCTCTCCAAGAGCAGGAAGGATGAGCGGAAGATCTCCATGCAGGGCGCCGAGTTCCAGGACGAGGTCCAGAATCACGGCTGGATCTTATCGTGATGATGGCCGTTCCCGGCGCAGACGACATCATGCTTTACGGAGCCAAGCATCCTCTGGCGTATGTCCTTTAGCTGAGTTTCCCGACCGAGGGGACGCGGACTGCGTCATGCCTTGTATCCTCTTCCGAGACCACCCATTCGTCAGAGCCTGCCAGTTATCGTGAGGCACGTGCGCCAGGATTGCAGGATTGGAGGATTGAAGGACTGGCGGATGCCCTGCGGGTGGTGGCATAAGTGGCCGTCGCCGACGCCCAGTCGCGCAGGAGCCGTGGATGCTGTGCTTCGCAGGTTCCAAATTCGTCTCCGGGAGCCGCAGTAGAATAGTGGCTATGACGGATCGAGAGGCGCTCAGGCTCCGAGTGGAAGGTATGCGCGAGGTGGACCGAGTTACGAGCGCGGAGTATGCGAACCGGAGCTTCTCCGAAAAATGGGAAGACCGCAATCGTGTTCAGGCGCTGCTTTCGCTGATGCCCAATCGACCGCGGGAAGACGCCGACGGCCCCAGAGCCCGCTGGACCCTGCTCAAGGACCGATGGCTTGAACGAAGAAACTGACCCGCTGGCGCTGACCGTCGCTGCGCTCGATCTGGCAAGGATGATGGAAGCGGAGCACTTGGATGGCGCTTTTGTCGGGGCGTTTGCCGCCGGCTTCGTTTCTGAGCCACGGGCAACGAGAGACATCGACGCGATGGTGTTCTGGGAGGAACGGCGCCCCGAGGAACTTGCTGGACTCGCCACCAAATATGGGTTCGAGTTAAGAAGCGAGAATTCTATGGACATCGCAAGGCGAAGCAGGGTTCTGCTCCTTGTTCACCGATCGACCGGTGTTACGGCGGACATCTCCCTGGGCATCTTGCCATTCGAGTTGAACATGGCTCGAAGAGCAATCCGGCATGAACGCAACGGAGTGCTTCTTCCCATCGCAACCGCTGAAGACCTCTTCATCATGAAGGTCCTCGCCGGTCGCGAGAAGGACATCTTCGACCTGCAGCAGATCGCTCGGGCAAATCCGAATCTGGATTCGAAGTACGTTCTGTCTAACGTCGCGGAAATGGCCGAACTCCTCGAGATTCCCGAAATGAACACGCTGGCAAAGGGAATCCTCAAGCAAGTTCCGTGAGTGCAACGGACGCCAGGCATGCGCCAGGCCGCGTGCGGCGCACGCAATCTCGTTAAGGTGACTGCCCAGCGAGATCCCGCCGCGCATGTCAAGACCACAGCCCGCCAACTTTCACCCCAACTATCCTCCGCCATAGACACCCGTGAAGTGAGGATAGTTGGCACGGCCGTCCCGGCGATGCAGGCAGGCTGCTACCTGCCGCCGTGGGCTTTGGCTACGATCTCTTGCGCGATGCTGTTCGGGACTTCCTCGTAGTGGGACGGCGTCACGTTCGGCTGCGCGCGGCCCTGGGTCAAAGACCGCAAAGTCGTGACGTAGCCGAACATCTCCGAAAGCGGCACATGCGAGTTGATGATCGTGGTGCCGCCGATCGAGGGCTCCATGCCTTCCATCCGGCCGCGGCGTGAGTTGATGTCGCCGACCACGTCGCCGACGTTCTGCTCGGGGGTCGTCACCTCGACGTGCATGATCGGTTCTTTGATCACCGGGTTGGCCTTCTTCATCGCCTCCTTAAAGGCGAGGATGCCGGCCTGCTTGAACGCATTCTCGTTCGAGTCCACTTCGTGGTAGCTTCCTTCGAGCAGCGTAACCTTGACGTCGACGACGGGATAGCCGGCAAGCACGCCGCTGTCCAAAGCCTCGCGAACGCCCTTTTCGATCGAGGGGATGTACTCCTTGGGAATCGACCCGCCTACGACCTTGTTCTCGAAGACGAAGCCGGTTCCCGCCGGGAGCGGTTCGATCGTGATCCAACAATGGCCATATTGGCCGGAGCCGCCCGTCTGCCGGATGAATCGTCCCTCGCCCTTCGCCAAGGTCCGAACCGTCTCGCGGTAGGCGACCTGCGGCTTGCCTTGGTTCGCCTGGACGCCGAACTCGCGGTTTAGCCGGTCGACGATGATCTCCAGGTGGAGCTCGCCCATCCCGGAGATGATCGTCTGGCCGCTCTCCTGGTCGGTGTTGACGCGGAAGGTCGGGTCCTCCTGCGCGAGGCGCTGGAGCGAGGTGCCCAGCTTCTCCTGGTCGGCCCTCGACTTCGGCTCGATCGCGATCTGAATGACCGGCTCCGGGAACTTGATCGATTCGAGCGCGATGAGCTTGTCGGGATCGCTGACAGTGTGCCCGGTATTGA
>DATJYD010000328.1:0-4540 GCA_035499755.1 Fimbriimonadaceae bacterium | reverse complement strand
CGACCGGCGAACTCGAAGAGATCGAAGCCGACGACCTGATCCTCGCCCTCGGCCAGGACACCGACACCGGATTCCTGAAGGGTGTCGGCGGGGTCGAAGTGAAAGAGGACGGAACCGTCGTCGTTTCGCCCCAGATGATGACCGGCGCTCCAGGAGTCTTCGCCGGCGGCGACATGGTTCCCTCCGAGCGCACAGTCACGATCGCCGTCGGCCACGGTAAGAAAGCGGCGCGCAACATCGATGCCTGGCTGCGCGGAGAAACCTACGTCAAGCCGCGGCACACCCAGCCCAACGGAGGGATGGCGGCGAGAAGCAACACAGGCGAGACGACCGTGCCACGGATCGCCGATTTCGAAAAGCTGCACCTTTGGTTCTACACGGAGGCGATGAAGCGTCCGCAAGGGCACCTCGAGATGCTTCAGCGCCGGACGACCTTCGACGAGGTCCTGAAAGGACTCTCCCCCAGCGAAGCGAGCTACGAGGCCAAGCGCTGCCTGTCGTGCGGCAACTGCTTCGAGTGCGACGGATGCTATGGAGCTTGCCCGGAGGATGCGATCGTTAAGCTGGGCCCGGGCCTCCGATACCAGTACAACTACGATCTTTGCACCGGCTGCGCCATCTGCTTCGAGCAATGCCCTTGCCACGCGATCGAGCTTCTGCCCGAGGAGGACTTCCGATAAAATGGGGGAGCCGCGAACTGCCGCGCCGACCCAACCGCGATTCGCCACCATCGACGGCAACGAGGCCGCCGCCTATTCGGCGTATCGTGTCAACGAAGTCTGCGCCGTCCACCCCGCAGGTCCCATGGCGGAATGCGTGAGCCGCTGGGCAAGCGAAGGGAAGACGAACACATGGGGTGGGGTTCCCGATGTCGTCGAGATGCCCAACGAGGCCGGCGCGGCCGGCGCCGTCCACGGCGCCCTTCAGGGCGGATCGCTGACCACCGCGTTCACCGGGTCTCCGGGGCTCATGCTCATGATTCCCAACATGTACCGGATCGCGGGAGAGCTCACGCCTGCGGTTTTTCATGTCGCTGCGCGCTCTCTCGCCGCCCAGAGCCTCTCCGTCTACGGCGATCACCAGGACGTGATGGCATCCCTTCCGAGCGGGTTTGCCCTCCTCGCCGCATCGAGCGTCCAGGAGGCTCACGACTTCGCCCTCATCGCCCAGGCCGCGACCCTCGAATCCCGCATCCCGTTCGTGCACTTCTTCGACGGCAGCCGGACGTCCGATGAGATTGCCAAGATCGAACTGCTGGACGACGATCAGATTCGTGCGATGATCGACGACGATCTCGTGCTCGCCCACCGGAGCCGCGCCCTCAACCCCGATCATCCTTTCATCCGGGGTACCGCCATGAATCCCGACGTCTACTTCCAGGCCCGGGAAACCGTGAATCCCTTCTATGAGCGGTGCCCGGAGATCGTGCGGAAGACGATGGCGAAGTTCTCGGAGATCACGGGCCGCCCATACAAGACGTTCGATTATTTCGGCCATCGCTTCGCCGACCGGGTGATCGTGCTCATGGGTTCCGGCGCGGACACCGTGCGGGAGACCGTCGAGTCTCTTGCCGGCGAACATGTCGGCGTCCTGCAGGTTCACCTGTTCCGCCCATGGTCGGCGGCCGAATTCCTTAACGCGCTTCCTGCGACCGCGAAGAAGATCGCGGTGCTTGACCGGACGAAGGAGCCCGGATCTTCCGGCGAGCCCCTTTACCTCGACGTCGTCTCGACCATGGCCGAGGCCCATGAATCCGGCGAGTTGTATCGGATGCCCAAGGTCGTTGGCGGGCGCTACGGCCTGGCTTCGAAGGAATTCGATCCGGCCATGGTCATGGGGATCTTCGAGGAGCTTAAGCAGCGAACACCCAAGAACCACTTCACCGTTGGCATAGACGACGATGTCTCCCACTCGAACCTGACCTACGATCCCGGCTTCTCCATCGAAGGGGAAGACGTTCACCGGGCCGTCTTTTACGGCCTCGGCGCCGACGGGACCGTCGACGCGAACAAGAGCACGATCGAGATTCTCGCCGCGGGTTCAGATCTTTACGCCCAGGGCTACTTCGTCGGCGATCCGAAGAGGTCTGGCACCAAGACGATCTCCCATCTCCGCTTCGGCCCGCGCCCGATTCGCTCTGCCTACCTCATCAAGGACGCGCACTTCGTCGGATGCCATCGGTTCGGCTTCCTCGCAAAGCTCGACGTCCTCGAAAGGGCCCGTCCGGGTGCGACGTTTCTGCTCAACAGCCCGCACGGTCCGGACGACGTATGGGACGAGCTTCCCAACGGAGTTCGGAAGCAGATCGTCGGAAAGAGACTCCGGTTCTTCGTCATCGATGCCCAAGCCGTCGCCCAAGAGATCGGATTGGCCGAGCATGAAATCCTGCAGATCTGCTACTTCGCGACTTCGGGAGTGCTTTCTCGCCAGCAGGCGATCGCCAAGCTCATGGAGTCGCTGAAGAGGACGCCGGCCGCCATCGGCCTGACCCTCGAACGTCTCTACCGAGTCAATGTGCCCATGGAGGCCGCGACCGCGATTCCGATTCCGCTGACGGTCTCCGATGAAGCGCCCCAGTTCGTCCGGGTCGTGACTTCGAAGATCATGTGCGGCCACGGCAACGATCTGCCGGTGAGCGCGATGCCGGTCGACGGCGCATTCCCGAGTGGGACCTCGAAGTGGGAGAAGCGCAACATCGCCGACCTCGTGCCAGTCTGGGAACCCGAGCTGTGCGTCCAATGCGGCAATTGCGTCCTCGTATGCCCGCACGCGACGCTGCGCGCCAAGCTCTACGACGAGAGCTTGCTGAGGTCGTCCAAGGCCTGCCCGCCGAGTTTCAAGAGCGTGCCGGCCCATGCCCACCGCTACCCCCGGACTCTCTACACGCTCCAGCTCTACGCCGAGGACTGCACGGGGTGCGGGCTGTGCGTGCAAGCCTGTCCGGTCTCCGAGGAGGGAAGCGGCCGCCGTGCCCTCGACATGGGGCCTAAGGGCGAGATCGCCGCGAACCGCGAAGAGCTTGCCTTCTTCGAGTCCTTGCCCGTCGACAACCGTTCTCAGGTTGATTTTTCGTCGATCCGCGGAACGCAGTTCCTCGAACCCCTCTTCGAATTCTCCAGCGCCTGCCCGGGTTGCGGCGAAACCCCCTATCTTAAGCTCCTGACCCAGCTCTTCGGGGACCGCATGATGGTCGCGAATGCGACCGGCTGTTCTTCGATGTACGGCGGGAGTCTTCCGACCACGCCTTGGAGCGTCAACGCGGAGGGCCGCGGTCCATCCTGGAGCAACTCGCTCTTCGAGGACAACGCTGAGTTCGGGCTGGGCATGCGCCTCGCCGCAGACCGGCATCGGTTCCTCGCTCAGAAGCTCCTCAGGGAGTTCGCTCCCCAGATCGGAGAGGATCTCGTGGAGAAACTCATCCATTCGCCCCAGCAGTCCGAATCCGAGATCCGCGAGCAGCGAGCACGCGTCGCCGAGTTGAAGTCCAGGGTCGCCAAAACCCAAGATCCAAAACCCAAAGTCCGTCAGCTCCTTGCCATCGCCGATCACCTCGTCCGCCGCAGCGTGTGGATCATAGGCGGAGATGGATGGGCGCTCGAAGCCGGGAGTGGCGGATTGGACCATGTTCTTGCTGGCGGCCGGGACGTGAATATCCTGGTCTTGGCCAAAGGAGGCAGGAGTTGCGGGAAGGACCTGGCGCTTCAGGCCCTCTCTTACGGCAACGTTTATGTGGCGAGAATTGCCCTCGGGGCCAATCCACAGCAAACGCTGGAAGCCTTGCGCGAAGCCGAAGCCTACAACGGACCGTCTCTGATCCTCGCCTACACCGATTGCACCGTGCGCGGCATCGACGTTGATCTCGGCCTCCGCCGTCAGTTCGATGCGGTTCAATCCGGCGCCTGGCCGCTCCTCCGCTACAACCCGGCCGCCGGGACCTCGGGGGGTAACCCGTTCGTTCTCGACGCGCCCCAACCGGCCTTCGGCCCCACCTCCACTTCGGTCGCTCGCAAGGGCAGCCGCTGATCAGAAACCCGGCGCCAAACCCCAAATCCAAAACGCCGAACGCCGTGTCATCCCGGTTGAGTTAGGAAGCCGTAGCATTGCATCGAGTTGCCTCCGCTTCTTAGCAACAAGCATCGGGGGCAAGCACTTGGAAACTCCCTCTCGGTCGCCGATCGCAACCTGGAACGAGGGGTGGTAAGCCGTCTTTCCCCAAACCCAAGAACGAGTGACAGATTCGCATCTCCAGCGTCTGCACGCAAGGCTGCAGAGCACTTTTCGACTTTCTTGCTCCTTGGAACTCCAACGCCGGGCTTGTATTGTGAACAGCAAGAAAGTCGAAAAAGCGTGGGCCTTGCGTGCAGACGCTGGAGATGCTTGGAGACCGGCGTTCTTGGGTTTCGGGAAAGACGGCGGTTGGGGGAGGGCTTGCCTAACACGATTAGGAGGCGACATGCAAAGAAACGCCCTTCCTAGCTTCAATACGGTTTAGTTTGGGCGCGGGCCGTCGTATCGGCTCCGCCTCCGAAGCGGTGGATCT
>DATJYD010000327.1:0-2250 GCA_035499755.1 Fimbriimonadaceae bacterium | reverse complement strand
TGGTGATCGCCAATCATCCCAACCTGGCCGAGCACGTACGGCCCTTCGGCGTGCCGTTCATACACATCCCTGCCACCCGCGACACCCGTGCCGAAGCCGAACAGCGTCAGCTTCAGTTACTCAGCGGCAATGTGGATTTGGTGGTGCTGGCCCGCTACATGCAGATACTCAGCCCGTCGTTTCTCGAAGCGGTCGGCTGCCCGCTGATCAACATCCACCATTCGTTCCTGCCGGCCTTCGTCGGCCAGAACCCCTACGCGCGCGCCTACGAGCGCGGCGTGAAGCTGATCGGGGCGACTGCTCACTACGCGACTCCGGACCTCGACGAGGGACCGATCATCGAACAGGACGTCCAGCGTGTCTGGCACGTCCACGACGCTGCCGACCTCACGCGGGTCGGCCGCGACGTCGAGCGGCTAGTGCTCGCGCGTGCGGCCCTCTGGCACCTGGAAGACCGCGTCATCGTCCATGGAAACCGAACTGTTGTCTTCCTCAACTGAAAGGACCGTCCGCATGGTCGTCGCCGAACCCACCGTATACACACTCGAGGACAAGCTTCAGGCCGCAGGCGACGCGCTCGCGCTCCTTCGTATTCCGCGTTCAGGGGTACTGCCGTTCCCGGTCCGTCCCGAGTTCACGAACTGGCGAGACGAACAGGAGAGCTGGCGCAAGACCGCTGTCCTCTTCGACCAGTCCCACCACATGACGGACATCACAGTCGAAGGGCCGGACACCTATTGCCTTCTCACGGAGCTCGCCGTCAACAGCTTCGAGGGGTTCGGGCCGATGCGAGCCAAGCAGCTCGTCATGTGCAACCACGACGGCTACGTGATCGGGGACGCCATCGGCTTCTGTCTCGCGGACAACCATGTTCGGATCGTTGGCCGACCGCCGCTTCTCAACTGGGTCGAATACCACGCGACGTCGGGTGAGTACGACGTCGAGTTCCGTCGTGACGAGCGCACCGTGCAGAACCGGGGGGGTCGCGAGTTCTTCCGCTTCCAGGTTCAGGGGCCCAATGCGCAGCTCATTCTCGAGAAGGTGAACGGCGGCCGGCTGCCCGAGATCAAGTTCTTTCACATGGGCCGCATCCGAATCGGCGAGATCGAGGTCACAGCCCTGAACCACCGTATGTCGGGCTTCCCCGGTCTCGAGTTTTTCGGTCCATATGCGGAATGCGACCGCGTCCGCGACACGCTGCTCGAGGCCGGCGAGGAATACGGTCTACGACAGGGCGGTGCCAAAGCCTACTCGACAGCAGCGACCGAGTCGGGCTGGATCGCTCAGATCACGCCTGCCGTCTATACCGGCGCGGCTCTCAGGCCGTATCGCGAATGGCTCGGCGCCGATCGCTTCGAGGCGAATGTCAACCTCTCGGGCAGCTTCGTCTCGAACCGCGTCGAGGACTACTACGCCACTCCGTGGGATCTGGGCTACGGCTTCATCGTCAAGTTCGACCATGACTTCGTCGGAGCAGTCGCGCTCAGAGGCATGGCGGACGAGCCGCACCGCACGAAGGGGTGGCTCTACTGGAACCGCGACGACGTCGCTCGGATCGTGGCGAGCATGTACGAGCAGGGCGAGCGGCGTTACAAGTACCTCGAGTTCCCGGCCGGTTGGTACGGGTCGATGCAATACGACCGCGTCGAGAAGGGTGGAGAGCTGATCGGCCTCTCACGATCGTGCAGCTACTCCTCCAACGTTCGTAGCTGGCTTTCCCTGTGCGTGGTCGAGAACGATGGCCCGGAGCTCGGCGAAGAGGTCGAACTTGTCTGGGGGGAGCCGAATGGCGGCTCGGGCAATCTCTCCGTCGAGCGTCACGTCCAGACTCGCATCCGCGGCACACTCGGGGCCAAGCCGTTCTCGAGCGAGACGCAGGGCAGCTCACTGAAACGCTGAGCGTCGGAACAGCGTGAACGGTCCTGCCCTCGATCCGCGCCTCCCGGCGGGATCGTCATCTCGGAGTTCGACTGCCGCCACCTCGAGCAGGCTGTTCAGCTCTGGGAGGACGCCGCACTCACGACTGTCCGCCCGGTCTTCGCTCTCGCTGAGGTGTTCGCCGCTCCCGGTGCAGGGTCACCGCGGCTCGTGGCGCGAGGCGCGGGGCGATCGCCTTCGCAAACGTGGTTCTTCCCGGTTCCCGGAGCGCCGAAGAGGATCACCGCCGACCTCGAACAGTTCGAGGCGCATCGAGCTCTACGCGCCTCTTGAGAACTCAGGCTTTGACCGAGCTGCCCTGCGTCATCCCGG
>DATJYD010000326.1:0-2437 GCA_035499755.1 Fimbriimonadaceae bacterium | reverse complement strand
CGGCGATATCCGTGAGCGCCTGTTCGGTCCGACCGGCATGGCTGCGTAGGTGTCGCAGTAACTGGCAGGAGCCGCGCATGGGTTCACCACCGGTCTTCCTTCTGTGGTTGTAGAGCCGTCGGCAACGGCCGACAACGACGGGGACTCGGGTGCTAGAAGACTCCTGAGAAGGTGGGGTCTGTCCGGCGGACCTAAGCCGTAAAGATGGCCGAGAACGCGCCGCTCCCGGTTTCTCGGGTCCGCCGGCTCGGGTCAGGACGGCGGTCCGGGAAGGCTGAGGAGTTCCAGTATAGATATGACGAGAAGCACGGCGGCAACGCCGGCCAACCCATAGCGGGCCGCGCGAACGGGGAAGCGGCTGCCGATGCCGACGAGGAAGAGGATGGCGGCGAGGACGACCGTGAGGCGCACGTACTTGTCCGACGTCCTCGCGGCTAACTGGCCCTCGTCGAAATACGCGTCGGCACGCGCGCTGAGCGCCAGTCCCTCAGTCTGTTGTGGGATCCGGTATTGCGGCATGTAGGACGGGTCAGGCGGTGCCTTGGGGTTCGTGAGGGGTTTCAGGGCGATCCATGCCTCGAACGCCGGGCGATAGCCGGAACGTAGCCGACGGATGGCCAGGTGGTAAAGCCTGGTGTCGTTCGCCGCATAGGCGGTTTCCGCCGCGTTGAAAGAGACTGAGTCGAATGTGCGGATCTGGTTGGCCTGGATCAGGGCGAGGCTGGCTTTGGTCCGCGTCGAGGAGGCCTTCGCAAGCGAAAGCGAGGACTCCGTGCCCCACTTAGCGGCTGAGTAACCCGACCATGCCGCCAAGAGCGCCACGACCGACAGCAGCACCGCTTCGGCGATCCCGACCCAGCGGTCACGCTGACCGTGCTCGGCCCCGGGCTCCGCTGCCGCGTGCTCCTGATGCTCGGCGATCTCCTTGCCAACCTCGGTAGCCGACAAGCCTTCAGGCACAGAGACGATCCGTTTCGGTTGATGACGGGTTTACGCGCTGACGTTTGCCAAGCCGAGACCTGGCAACTCAGTCCGTGCCTAGTGACAGTGGCAGTTCTACCGCCGGGCCACATCAGCCGAAGTGGCTGAATTCGGCGTTGGCCAGGTTGGCCGGAACCGCGCAGGTCGGCGCCTCCATCGCGCTATCAGTTACGACGACGTATGTAAGTAAGTCACGGGGCCGAGAGCGGAAATCGGCGGCTCGGCTCCTGGGAGGCAGGTTCACCCAGTGGGGTGCCGATCACTCCGAACGTCTTCAGCCGAATCGGGGAGAAGCCGGGCCTTTCTGCCGCCCCAGCTGTTCATCCAATTCGGTGGAGGTGGGCTGGCTCGCCGTCGCTTAGCATGGGTGCTGCTTCCTGGTCCGGATGCGAGGTCGAAATAGGAGGTCGCGATGAACGCTCATGCGGAGGTGCTAGCGAGTTGGACTGATGGCGCCGCAAGACGCGCGATCGTCGAGTTCGTCGAGCAGACCGTTTCCAGCGGAGTGCCCGTCGAAGAGCGGATCGCCGTGTTTGATGCCGACGGCACGCTGTGGTGTGAGAAGCCAGTGCCCGTCGAGGCCGACTTCCTCCTTCGGCGGCTGGCGGAGATGGCCTCGGCCGATACAAAGCTTCGAGATCTCCAACCCTGGAAATCTGCCTACGAGCACGACAGCGACTGGCTCGAAAAGGTCATCACCGAGCACTACGCGGGCGATGACACGAAGGCGAACGTCCTGCTGGGCGGCGTCTCCGCCACATACGCGGACATCAGCGTCGAGGACTTCCAGGCGAAATCGGATGCCTTCCTGCGCAGCGCACAGCATCCGACCCTCGGCCGTGGCTATATCCAGAGCGCGTATACGCCGATGGTCGAGCTGCTCGGCTACCTGGAGGCAAACGGGTTCTCGAACCACATGGTCTCCGGGAGCGGCGCGGACTTCATGCGGCCGATCACCCAGGAGATGTTCGGTATCCCGCCCGAGCGCGTGATCGGCAGCACCACTGCGGTCGAATACACGAGTGACGACAACGGCGGCACGATCATGCGCAAGGCGAAGCTCGGCTTCCTCGACGACGGACCGCAGAAGCCAATCGAGATCTGGAGCCGCGCGGGCCGTCGGCCGTTGCTCGCCGGCGGGAACTCGAACGGTGACCTCCCGATGCTCGAGTTCGCCAAGCACCGGGACAGGCGGTCCCTGCGCTTGCTCGTCCTCCACGACGACGCCGACCGCGAGTTCGCCTATACGAGCGGCGCGGAGAAGGCGCTCTCCGAGGCGGACAAGCGCAGCTGGACGGTCGTGAGCATGAAGAACGACTGGGCCACCGTCTTCTAAGAAGATCCGTCTCAAACGGTCGGGGCAGCCGGTTGCTTCTGGCGGGAAGCTGCTTGCGATTCGGCGCAGGAGGCACCCTTGCGGTGTCGAGCACGACCGGCGCATGAGCCAGGCGTAGGG
>DATJYD010000325.1:0-6634 GCA_035499755.1 Fimbriimonadaceae bacterium | reverse complement strand
TCTGGATCCAGAATCCGCTCAAGCCGCTGATCGTCTGCAGCCCGAACGGCAACCAGTTCAAGAACGGCGGCGATGAAACCGGCATCGAGCGCGCCTACCGCCTCATGACCTCGGGGAGCGACGTGCTCGACGCCTTGATCGAAGGTGTCAACATCGTCGAGCTCGATCCCAAGGAGATGAGCGTCGGCTACGGTGGGCTCCCGAACGCCGACGGCGTGGTTCAGCTCGACTCCTGTTGCATGCATGGGCCGCGCCACTGGGCGGGCGGAGTCGGGGCGATCGAGGGCGTCCGGACCCCGTCGCGGGTCGCCCGCGAGGTTGCCGCTCAGACCGACCACCATCTCCTCGTAGGCAAGGGCGCCCAGGATTTCGCCCGCAGTGTCGGCTTCACGATCGAGGCGGATCTCAACACGGAAGCCTCGCGAAGGGCCTGGCTGGAGTGGAAGCGCCGCACCGATCCCGATCACTACCTCGATCCGAAGAAGCGGGACCGCATCGGCCTCGAGGTCGCCCTCCGAATGGCCGACGAAGGTTGGTTCGACCGCGAACACGTCTACGGGACGATCAACTGCAACGGCATGAACTCGAAGGGCGAGATCTGCGGGGTGACGACGACGAGCGGCCTCGCCTTCAAGATCCCCGGGCGGGTCGGCGATTCGCCGATTCTGGGAGCCGGCCTCTACGTCGAGGGCGCGGTCGGCGCCGCGGGCTCTACCGGACGCGGCGAAGCGAACCTGTACAACCCGTGCTCCTTCTTCATCGTGGAGCAGATGCGAGGCGGGATGCATCCGAAAGACGCCGGCCTGGCGGCGCTGAAGCGCGTGGCCTGGCAGACGGTCGAGAAGCGACTCCTGAACGACCGCGGCCAGCCCAACTTCGGCCTCAACTTCTATATCCTCGACGCCAAGGGCCGCTACGCGGGTGTCTCGATGCAGCCGTCTAGCTTCGCGGTTCACGACGAGAACGGAGTGCGCGTGATGAAGACCGAGGCTCTCTACTCGTGACGGACCATGGAGATGATGGCGTGCCGACCGATGACGCCAAGTCGCCGATCCAAAGAGTGATCGAGCGAGTCACTCACACGACTTTTCGCTGGGCCGAAAGCCGCGACCGCCCCATTGCCGCCCGAGACGCATTCTCCGCGAAGATGGTAAGACGTTGATTTTTGGCGACGCCGAAGTGGATCTCGTCGCCAGCGAGGCGGGCCCGCTGGACGCGCGATACCGAAGCGGCAGGGCTTGCCCTGCGAACCTGTCACGCATAGGGCGGGCCAGGTCAGACCCTAGGCCCGAAACTCCAAACTCCAAACTCTAAACCGCGCCTCACCCACCGATCGTCAGCATCGTTTCCAGCGCATTCCGAGCCCAAAACGCCGTCTCGGCAGGCACCGTGACCTGGTTCACGATCGTCCCCGAAACCAGATTCTCCAGCGCCCACAGCAAGAACGACGGGTGGATGCGATACATCGTCGAGCAGGGGCAGATCTGAGGATCCAGGCAGAAGATGGTCTTGTTCGAATGCTCCGAGGCCAGCCGCGTCACCAGGTTGATCTCCGTCCCCACCGCCCACGTCGAACCTGCCGGCGCCGCTTCGATCGTCTTGATGATGAACTCCGTCGAGCCGTTGCAGTCCGAAGCCCGCACCACGTCCAGCGGACATTCCGGATGGACGATCACCTTCACTCCGGGATGCGATCGCCGAGCTCCCTCGATTTGCTCGACCGTGAAGCGCTGGTGCACCGAGCAATGGCCCTTCCAGAGAATAAAGGTCGCGTGCCGGATCGCCTCCCCCGAGTTGCCGCCCAGCGGCTTGAACGGATCCCAAACGACCATATCCCTCTCCGCGTCATATCCCAGCTTCACGCCCGTGTTCCGCCCGAGGTGTTGGTCGGGGAAGAACAGGACCTTGTCTCCGTGCTCGAGCGCCCACCGCACCGCCGCGGGCGCGTTGGTCGACGTGCAAACCGTCCCTCCGTGTTCCCCCACGAACCCCTTCAGGTTCGCTGCGGAGTTGATGTAGGTGACCGGGACGACCGTGGCATGGCCGTCTCGGCCATGGTTTTCAGGGGCGTCCCGCCCCTGCCCGCCCGGGCTATGCCGACTGCCGATCGCCTCCCGATCCAACACCCCGACACCCCGACACCCCAGTACCTCCTCGATCTCCTTCCACGCCTTCCGAACCTGGAACAGGTTCGCCATGTCGGCCATGGAGCAGCCGGCCGCGAGGTTGGGAAGAATGACGATCTGGCTCTCCGGCGTGAGGATATCCGCGCTCTCCGCCATAAAGTGCACGCCGCAGAAGACGATAAACTCCGCCTCCGGATGCTTCGCCGCGTCTTTCGCGAGCTTGTAGCTGTCGCCCCGATAGTCGGCGTGCCGAATGATCTCATCGCGCTGATAGTGGTGGCCGAGAATGACGAGGCGCTTGCCGAGCTTGGCTTTGGCGGCGCGGATTCCAGCGTCGGTCTCCTCGGGAGAAAGATCGACGTACTTCGGCGGGAGAGGTGCCTGATACATGGTATGCGGTTGTTGGGCGATCGGGTCGCTCGGTCGTTAGGCTTGGGACGCCTTGGCGTGGGGGCGGTAACAGCCGGGGTTCTCCGGCGGGGATGTTGTCATCGCCTCCTATTCCTATTATACGAAGTTCGAGCCCGACGCCTCACGTCCCTGATTCCATTGGCACATAGGGGGCGTTACATGGCATTGCACAACCCAACCCGTCATCCTGAGGCCTGAGGCGAGTGGAACGAGCCCCGCAGGCGAAGGACCTCGGATTCCAGCGCCCGCTCCTCTCGCGCTTCGCTCAGCACGCAAACAGACCCCCTCTTAGGCGTGAGGCTGGTCCGAGGGCTCGCGCCCCGCTTCCTTCGGGTGTTCCCGGCGATACTGGATCTCCAGGTAGCGGAAGATCAAACCGCCCGCGATGATGATCAGGGTCAGAAGGATCGTGGAGGCCACGAGGACCACCGCGCCCATGCCGTGCTGCAACGCATCGAATCCCCGCTCTTCCATAAGTCTAGGGTACCTGGCAGCCGAGAACCGCGCCCTCCTCAGCCTGGGCTAAGGCGAAGGGACGCCGGCCTTCGAAAGCGTGTAGGTGTAGGTGTCGCCGGCTACGAAGACGCCGGGCGATTGCTCGGCCTTGAACACGATCGTCACTTTCGGCCCGTCCACATCCACGACGCAGTAGCCGAGCTTCTCGTCGACGTGCGCGATCCGCTGGATCTTCCAGTTCCCGTCCGAATCGGGCAGCGGCTTGCTCTTCGCGAACGGCGCCCCGGCCGTTCCCACCACAAATTGGTGGATCGCCCTGCCGTCCGGCCAATCCGCCAGCTTTACCGCCGAGTGGTCGTACAGGTGGTCGTGGCCGAAGAACACCGCGCGCGCCCCCGCGTCCACCAGGCTCTCGATGAAGGTGTCGCGAGCGGCCGGAACCGTGGTCATGAGGTCGTCGTGGTGCCCGACGTAGAACGCCGCCTTATGGGCGAAGGCGAAGACGTGGGGCGGGTGGGGCGCTTTCAGCACGCCGTCCAGCCATTTCTGGTTGATCGTCGGCGAATCCTCTTGAAACTCGTCCAGCGAAATGAAGAGGCAATTCCTGAGGACGTAGCTGTAGGTCGTACCCTTCTCGGCCTGCGGGCCGTTGTCGGGATTGGCCCGGTTGCCGCTCATCGCCTTGCGCCAGACGTCGTCGGCATGCGGCGCGTGCATTTCGTGATTGCCGATCCCGGTCAGGATCTTGATCCCGGAATCGTAAACCGGCTGCATCACCTTGATCCAGGTGTCGAACTGGGACTGCTCTTCGGCATCCGTCTTGGCGCCCCCGATCAGGTCGCCGGTCAAGAGCATGACGTCCGGCTTCTCCGCCATCGCCGCCTTCATCAGCCGGGTCAGCGCCGCCACGTTGACCCCGTTCTCATCCTGCCCCGCCCGAGGATGGCCGGTGTCCCACCGGTCGTCACCGGTGACGATGAACCTGACATGGTCCTGGGCGTAGCAGGCGACGGCGCAGAAGGCAAGAAGGAGGGTGGCAAGTCGGCGCATGGGAAGAATTCTAGTTTGCGCGAAGCTGGCGGCGTCGCCCCATAACAGAGATTTAACGTCGGCCTGCCCGCGCGAACTTGAATGAGGGTCCGGGTTTTCTGCGACTGAGCGCGATGGGGACCTGCTATTCACCTAAAGTGGAGGCATCCGATACGAAGACAGGCCCAACGGTCGAGCCTCGGGGGAAACGTGGAGGGTGTCTATGAACGAACTCATCGTCTTTGTGCGCGACGCGTTGAGCGCCGGCCATTCGCGAGCGGAGATCCGCTCGGTTCTCGACCAGGCGGGATGGCCCGAAGACGAGGTCAGAGACGCGATGTCGCGTTTCGCCGAGGTGCCGTTCCCGCTGGCGGTGCCGAATCGCCGCCAGTCGGGATCGGCGCGCGAGGCATTCCTCTATCTGGTGACCTTCGTCGCCCTCTACACGTTCGCCATCTCGTTCGGAGCGATTCTGTTCGGCCTCGTCGACCACTGGATTCCCGATCCGCTCATGTCCCGGGTCGACTCCGACTCGATCGCGGCGGAGGGGATGCGGTGGAGCATCGCGTCGATCGTCGTCTCCTTCCCGCTCTACCTGATCCTTACTAGGATGCACCTGCGGAGCTATGTGAAGGATCCGGAACGCCGGACTTCACCGGTGCGCCGCTGGCTGACGTACCTCACGCTCTTCGTCGCGGTCTGCGTCGTCATTAGCACGCTGATCGCGCTGATCGCGGGGATCCTGGGCGGAGATTACGCGTCCCAGTTCATCTTGAAGCTCTTCATCGCGATGGCGATCGCGGGCGCCGTGCTGTTCTACTACCTTTGGGACTTGCGCAGGGGCGAGAAGTCGGTGGCGTCATGATCGCGAAACCGATTCGAATGCTCGGCTGGGTCCTGAGCTTGGCCGTGATCGCCACGCTGGTCACGGCCGTCCTCGTGGTGGGCTCGCCGGCCGAGGCCAGGAAGCGGCACGCCGACGATGAACGGGCGAGCGATCTGTCCACGCTGGCGAGCAGCGTTCGGTCCTACTACACGGGCCACAAGAAGCTGCCCGCCAAACTCGAAGACTGCGCCTCCTATACCTACGAAGGCGCCCTGACCGACGCGGAGACCGGGGCGCCATACGGCTACCGGGTCCTCGATCGCGATCGCTTTCAGTTGAGCGCCGTGTTCGAGACCGATACGTCGAAGGAGGTCGGCAGAACGAGCTATTACGGCTACACGGACAACATCGGCGTGCACGGGAAGGGACTCGTCTGGTTCACGCTTTCCGCGAAGGGTTCGCCCTGAGTGGTGCTGGAACCGCCGAGCCCGCTTTACCACTTGTAGGGATCGTCGCCGCGTGACCACAGGTACGAGGTGAGCTGTCCCACGTGATAGAACTCGTGCTCCGAGACGTTCAGGAACAGCTCGGCCCTCGGCAGCGAGGCCGGCCAGAAGGTGCCGAACCACGCGTCGCCGCACGGAACCTCTTCGGCGAGTTCCTCCTCTGAGAGGGAATCGAGGTATTCCAGGGTGGCCGCGCGAGTCTCCACCAGCTTCTTGCGCAAACCCTCGAAGTCTTGCTCGCTGCCGATCCTCTCATTGACCTCCTCCTCGGAGAGTCTCTTGCCGTCCTTCAGCCACGGAACGAGGGGGATTTCGACCCAGAGGAGCTCGCCAAGCTGGCCCCCGATCGTCCGCATCCCCTCCGCCGGCGCCCAGCCCATCATCTCGGGGGTCAGCCGAGGCAGAATCTCGTCCAGCCATCGCCGGACCCTGGCGAATCGGCCCTTCAGAAGCTCTTGCGTGTGGTTTTCGAAGTCGTCGTGCTCATACGTGATTATTGTCGAATGAGGCCGGGCAGAATCGACAATCGTCTTTCAAGAAGGCTCTGGATGCCTGGTAGTAAAGGTAGCAATTGGGCTTCGGTCCGAAGAGGCGCGGTTGTTATGCCGGGAGGACGCAGGGTCGGGACATTGCCGCCCCCAGCCTGTCGCAAACGAACCCATGTCTGCCCGAGGCTAGCCGCCCGGGAGTCGGGCACGCCTCCTGCCAGGCCCGAAGGGCGGACCGATCCTAGCCCAGGCCACCGGCCTGGGAATCGCCGCCCAGAAACCGGCGCCCCGAACGGGCGCGAGATCCGATCATTGATCTGCGTCCCGCCTCGAGCCCCAGGGCTTGGCGAGAGATCCGCGAGATCGTCGAGGCGCTCCCGCCCTGAGGCATACAGCGCGTGGGGCGATGCGCCGCCTCGGCCCGCGCGTCTACAGGCTATGAGTCGAAACGACCTCGTCGGTTCGCATATTTCGAGGTTCGCGCTGATCGCGATCGCCATCGTCGGGTTCGCCGGCCTCGCGCAATCCGAGACCCTGCGCGTCTACGCGAAAGACCCCGATCCGGCCTTCTCAAAGAGCGTGCTCAAAGCAGGAAGGATCTACGAGATCACGGCGAGGGGCCGAGTGTTCTGGGACGGCTTCGGCCATGTCGAGCACGGAGAATCCCTCCCCGGCGACTGGTCGGATGCGGCCTGGTTCGGAGGCAACTGGTTCCTGGCTCCGAATCGCCCGGTCGTCGAGGGCTGGGGCGATCCGCCTGGCCACGGGCTCGTTCTTGTGATCGACGACAAG
>DATJYD010000324.1:0-5461 GCA_035499755.1 Fimbriimonadaceae bacterium | reverse complement strand
GATCGTGGTCCCGGGGTCCGCGATGTAGGTATCGGTGCTCAGACTGGCAGAGACGTCGCCGCGCATCACCGGGACGATGCCGGAGGCCTCGAAATATTTGCCGCCGGCATCGGTGATCGAGGCGTTGACGGAGTAGTCGAGATCGTAGTCGGGCACATCCGGGTCGTCGTCGGTCTTCGTTGGGAATTCGATGGTCGCTTCGCCCTTGGCGTCGGTGACGGCTTCGATCGATTCGTCGTATTCGCCCTGGAACTCCTGCTCGTAGTACTGGCCGCTGTCGCCGCCGCCATAGTCGCTGCCCTCGTCGCCGGCATCCGCGTAGTCGACATAGTCGGTGTCGTCCTCATAGCTGTAGTGCGGCTGCCGGGTCACGTAGACCTCGACCTTCGCCCCCACGACGGGTCCGCCGAAGTAGTATTCGGCCTTGATCTTGGCGGAAGCCTTGTCGCCGTAGACGAAATACTTCTTGGTGGGCGTGACGGCGATCGAGTATTCCGGCTTTCGATAGTCCGCGATGCTCGCGTAGTAGGTGAAGCGGGCGCCATCGTATTTCGCGACGATGCTGTAGGAGCCGGGCTTGTCCTCGACGTTGCTGGTGAAGCTGCCGTGGAAGGTGCCTTTCTCGGATAGCGGAAGCGTGTATTCCTTGACTTCGGTGTCGCTGGTGTCGCGGATCGAGATGTCGACGTTGGCGCTGCCGGGCAAGCCGTAGCTCAGGCCGTCGAGTTTGCGGACGATCCCCTTGAACTGAATCGTGTCGCCGGGCCGGTAAATCGGCCGGTCGGAATACATGAAGATTCTCGCCTTGCGTTTGTTGCCGCTTGACTCGTTATCGAAGTCGACGACCGCTTGGGAATTGCCATGGACGGCGAGAAGGAGGTTCTTGTAGTTGCCGCTCTCGGGAAACGAGACGCGGGCCACCCCGTCCTTATCTGTCTCCGCAAGCTGATGGAATCCGCTCGAATCGGGGGCCTCGATCTTGGCGCCCGCGACAGGGGTGCCGTCGACGACGTCCGCCACGTAACAGAGCGAGTTCCGGCCGGCCGTCTTCGTCACGAGGCCGATCTGCGAGATGTTCAGGTAAGTCCCGCGGACATTTGCCCCAACCTCGCAGGTCACGAAGTAGAAGCCCTCATCGAGCTTCGGCATCGCGATCGGCTCCGTGAACACTCCCTCGACGTCCCTGGATGTGAGCTTCTTTTCGAACTGCGCCGACTTCGTCGCGCTCTTCGCGGGGCTGTTGCCACCCGGGTTGCCTGGGCGTGAGAAGGAGTAGAGCAGGGTTTCGAGTCCACCCTGCTCCGCGATCTTCGCCAAGTCGAGCTTGTAGTATCGGACGGTCGCGACGTCGGCGTTTCCGAAGCCATGGATCTGGAACGACGGCTTCTCCGCGGGCGTAAAGACGCGTTCGCTGGAATCGATCTCCAGGAACGGCTGGACGGGGTCGAGCGCGAGGTCGAAAGTCTCCTTCTTGCCTTCGTCGACGGTCACCAGCCGCTGGCTGGCGTTGTGGGCCTTCGCGTCCGCCTCGACCCGATAGTAGCCGGCGCTCACGTTGTTGGCGGTGATCTCGCCGTTCTTGTCGGTCTTGTAGCGGTGGTATTCGTATTGAGGCGCCCGGTGCATCGGCTGCAGTTCCTCGCCGGTCACGGAGGTCGCCGGAACTTCGCTCTCGCCGGTTGCGGTGAGCGAGGTCAGAGTGACCCATGCGCCGGGTAGCCGATTCCCGTTCTCCTTCATCGTGACCACGATATGCAGGGAACCCTTCGGAACTTCCTCGGTGACGCTCGCCGACAACAGGCAGATGCAGGCCACGACTCCCAACAGGAGGGAAGCCATGCGAACGACGACAGAGCCCTTCATTACTTTTCAGTCTCCTTCGATGGAGAGCGGGAGAGGCCCATGAGAGCGGCGCCGAGGACGAGCGAGATGATCCCGACGACGATGACCGCGTGGATCTTGACGCCTCGCTCCAAGTCTGTCCAGTCGCCGAGCCATCCATAGCTCAAGACGCTCAGCGCGCCCATGCCGAGACCGATCCCGGCCGGGGCGAGATCGGTCATGCCGCGCAGACCGTCGATGATCGGCGCGAAGCTCAGCCCCACGACCATGCCAATCGCTCCCTTGGACCCGAGCAACACGGAGCCCGCGATGGGGAGCCCGATTAAAATGAGGAGCCACACGGCCATCGAAACAACCGCTTTCCATCCGGAGACGTCGCGGCTGCGCGCCCACTCGAGGGGAAGCAAAGGCAGAAGGGCCCCGATCGCGATTCCAATCATCGTGTAGTGCTGGCCGATGTCGGGAGCACGCGCATCGTCCGGATAGAGCTCGCGAAAGAGGCGGTAGACGAGGATCGCGGCTGCGACCGTAATGCTGGCAAGACCCCTGAGGTTGCCCATCAGCGCGAGCGTGCAGACTCCGCCGAGGAGGGTTACCGCCATTCCGTAGGCTTCATGGTCGATCCCGAAGGCGACGGTGGCGGCGGCCAGCCAGATGACCGCGGAAAGGACGAATCGCAAGGAATCGGGCTTGTCGTCGCCGGCGAGAATCAGGTGGACGATGCCTCCGACCACGACGCCCCCCGCCCAGAGCATCGCAAGCGAGCTCCCTTCGAGAAGCTTCGAGCAGGCAAGATAGCCGACCAGCAACAGCAAAACGAAGCCGATGCCGTCTTGCACGAGGCGTCGATCGGTGAACCTGCCGACCACGCCCGCAACAAGAGCCGACACGAGGAAGGCAATAGCGAGCACGCTCCCCGTGGCTGCCGCGGGATCGGACCCGGGGACGGCCAGCTTGCCCAAAAAGTCGGCCGATACGATCGCGATCGAGGCGAGAACGGCGAGGAATCCCCCTCCTCCCTGGGCGTGAAGTCCGCCGGTGGCGAAGGCCGCGACGAAGATGCCGGCGACGAAGCCAATCTGGGCTTCCTGAATCCCCGCCGGCGGAAGCAGGCGAAGGGCAGAAGCGCCGAGAACGACCAATCCCAGCACGAAGCCGGGCTGCGATCTTCGCGCGGCCGAGGAGCATGCGCCGACGACCGCCCCGGCGGCAATCCCGAGGGCGACGGCTGAACCGTGGTCGAACACCGATGGCCAGAGAGTCGCGGCGACGGCGAACAGGATCACGGCAACGGCGGCAACGAGGGCCCCGGCGCGGATTTCGCGGACTCGCTGGCGGAGCACGGGGGCCGTCTGCTCCTCCCGTCTCAAAGGAAAGATCGCGGCCAGAACCGCAAGGACGAGAGCGAGAAGCGGCAGAACCAGGTTGTTAGTCATTTGAGCCACGCATCCCTGCGTGAGTTTTTGTTGTTAGCTGTATTACAGCACGCGTCCGGGCCTTTTGCAATGGCCTCTTCGGAAAAGGTGCGAATTTTTTGGCCTACCCCTCCCCTCCCTCATTCCCTCATCCCCTCGCCAACCGCGCGAGGGTTGTTACGTCCCCGGATAAATAGGCGTCATAATGAACGATGGCCGAATGGCCGCGCGTCAACCATCAGGACTTGGGAGACTCTGAATGAAGAGATTGCTCGCTGTAGCGTTAGGGATTTGCATCGCATCCGTTGTTTTCGCCCAAAGCTCGTTTACGATCGTTCGTCCGGCCGACGGCTCGAAGGTTCGTGAGAAGATCAGAGTGCTGATCCCCAAGAACAGCATCGACGATAACTCCTATGTCGGCGTTTTCTTGAACGGCAAGTTTGTGGAGGCGGTCGTGCCGCCCGTCGAAGGCAACTACCGCGTGTACTCGCTGGACACCAAACAGCCGAGAGCGTCGGAGCCGGAATGGTCGCAGGGGATACCCGACGGTGAGGCCAAGCTGGAACTCGTCAAGTACGAGGACGGCAATCCGCCCGTCATCGCCGACCGTTCCTCCGTGACGATCACGATCGGCAACCACATGAACATCAACGTCCCGAAGGGCGGCGTCTATCTCCGCTATGGATTCCAGCCGGGGCAGGCCATGATCTACGACGTTCACGAGATTCTGATGTCCTCGACCTTGAGCGGCCTTGGCATGGACAACGGCGGCAGGCAGGCCGAGTTCCCCTCGCACGAACTCAACTACCGGATGATGTACGCGTGCGACAACCGATATCCAAATGGAGATGTGCTCCTGCGGCTGCAGAACATCGCGGACAAGGGCAAAGACTACTCCGTCCTTTCGCTCGTCGGCGAGCCGGCTCCCGAGCAGGTTTTCGACTATGAGATGAAGCCGATCTATATGAAGGTCGACAAGACGGCGCGGCCGGTCTTCAGCTCCGTTCCTCCGTATTTCGGCCTCTCCTCGGGTTCGGCTCCCGAGTCGGACTTCTCGGTCTGGGGCGGCTGGCCCTTGCCGGAACTTCCCGACCGCGCCGTCTACCCCGGTTGCCCGGCCTGGCAAACGGCTTTCCTCCTGCCCTCGCTAGAGGATGTGGATCCCGCGTCGGTCTATCTGGTCAGCCAGATCGCAAAGCCGTTTCTTGCCCGCGGCGAGTTTGTCGACGTGGAATGGGAGCAGGGCCATCCCTGCGCCAAGATCCGAAACTCGATCGCGGAAGGGACGCGCAGCTTCGGTGGCCAGGAGATGGCGATGGCCGGTACCGCCGAGGCGGATGACAAGGTCGCGCTCGACGAGACTCTCTTCTTCACTCTTGACACCCATAAGATCATCAAGCTGTCCCGCACGATCACGGTCGACCACAAGCAGGTGGTTCAGACCGGCGGCGGCGCGGGCGTAGGCGGCGTCGGCGGAGTGGGCAACGGCGGGAAGAAAGGGCCTCTGGCTCCCCCGGCGGCGGCGGGCGGCATGGGCGGCGGCGCGAGCGCCGGCGCCATCCACCTCCAGTCGCCTCCTCTGAAGGGCGGCATGGGGCAAGGTCGGCGCGGTGGCCAGGGCATGGTCGGAGTCGGAGCACCGGGCGGCGTCGGCGCCCCGGGTGGAGTCGGCGGACGAACGGGCGGCGCGCCTGCGACCAAGACGGAATACATTCGCCAGCAGTTCCGCCAGACGTTTACGCTCGAGCAGTAAGCTCACGCGGACATCATGGCCGCGCTGTTCAAGAGCACCAATCCGCGAAACTCCTCGGAAGATCCCGAGGAGTTTCGCGCGACTTTGGTCGAGCATCTTGAAGAACTCCGCACCCGCATCGTGCGCAGCCTTTGGCTGATCATCGCCGGATGGGTGGTCGCCTGGAACTGGATCCAGCCCTGGGCCTCGGCCGTGATCGACGGAATGGTGGACAAGAATGTCCGTCCGATGCTGGACGCCCACCACATCCCTTACCAGATCGCCTGGCATTCGGCTACCGAGCCGTTCATGTTCAAGCTGAAGTTCACCTTCTTGATGGCGATCGCGCTTGCATTTCCCTTTCTTATCCTCCAGGCTTGGGGCTTTGTCGCGCCCGCCCTCAAACCCAATGAAAAGAAGCCGTTCAAGGTCCTCGCGCCGTTCAGCGTGCTTCTTTTCTTCATCGGGGCCG
>DATJYD010000323.1:0-2401 GCA_035499755.1 Fimbriimonadaceae bacterium | reverse complement strand
CGCTGCTGTTAACCGGCATTGTGCGTTAAGCAGATTCCCGAAGAACGGCGAATGGACTGTAAGGACGCGCAATGTGCAATGACAATACCATAAACACTGACGTGCAGCTAGTCTATCGCACACCATAGTAGGCTACGGTTTCTTGGAGTGGATGATAGCGCGGTTGTTCTATGTATGAGCACTGCGAGAGAAGCTGTCGAGCAGCTCACCGATCTTAACGCTTGATCTGACGTTACCGGAAACATGCGCCTTACAGAAGCCTTAACGGATCGTCCGTAGCCACTGAATGGACCGTGGTAGAGTTGAGGTGGAAGCCCGTGCCACAGCGGCAAGGGGTCTTGACGCGGTAAGGCACAGGCGCTCTCGCTGATCTCGTGGTCTGAAGAGAAGCGACCAGCAAAGGCAGAAGGCCGAGGCGGTTGACCGTGAAGGCGTCATCCAGCCTTTCCAGAAGCGACCGGGCGGCGTTGGGATGGCTCACCTCGAGTTCTGCGGCGGGCGCCCTCAGCTTCCAGGCTGCCCTCATGTAAGCTCTCACGTACTTGACCTTCGGCTTGAGAAACCGGATCTTCTGCTGGGTGTCGAGGCCGCGGCTAACCAGCGAGCGCAAGAGATCGCCGACGACCGCGGAATTCTCGCTGGTTCCATCGGCGAGACCCAGGACGTGTTTTTTGCCCTTGGAATCGATGCCGACCGCTCCCACCGCGGCTTGCTCGCCCATGTGGATTCCATCCATGACGAGGACCAGGATGTCCTTGGGGCGGGGCGCTCCATCACCTCCTTGAGGCGAGCCCCGGTTTCTTCCACCAGCCGGCGCGATAGGCACGATCGGGAAATACCCGCCGCTTCGGCGGCGTCCCCGACCGCTTTGCCGTAGTTGCAGGGTTGAAACGACGGCCATGGCGGCGCGCATCGCCTTGGCGCCCGCCCGAGTCCGTGCTGAACAGCTCGTAAGCCGGGATCTTAGCTTCGCGTCCCGGGGCGGGATCCGGACCCTCGGCCGGTCGATGTGGACCTTGCCTCCGCCCGGCTCCTAGCCGGGCATTTCGTTTTGTCAAGCGGAAGCATACGACTTTCAAGAATCACCCCCCAGCTTCGGGACACGACCGTCCGGAATCCTTCCAAGTTCTAATGTCATCGAGCAAGCATTCCCCGGCTCTGGGCGTGTCGAAGACGTTTCTGAAGAGACAGTATGTCCGGCCAGTGGGCGTCGGCTCGTCACCAGACACCCTTTTATCGGTCCTTCTCTCCGAGATCTTGGAGTTCGAAGAGTCGGTGTCCGGGTTCAAGATTGCAGCCGGGTCCCTGGTGAAGTCCGGCGTTGTCCGAAACCGGTCCGACCGCACCGACCTCGCTATCAAGCACCCGCCGCAGCCTTTCGAGCGAGCGCGGGTAGACGACGGTGTCCGGGTTGAGCAAGACCAGGTATTCGCCGCGCGGGAGGCTCCGAGACCCACGTTGCAACCGGCCGAAAAGCCCAGGTTCTTCTCGCTCGCGATCAGCCGGAGTCTATCGGTCAGGGGCAGGAACTGCTCCACCTCGCGAACCGTCCCGCATGAGGCGTTGTCAGCGACGATCACTTCGTCGCCTTCCTTTAACGCGAGTAGGACGCTGTGTAGACAATTCCCGATCGTGCCTACCGAGTTGTAAGTGACGATCACTATCGAGGTGCCGGAGGAGGAAGCCGGGCCGAGCTGTCAGGCCGTGACATCGATTACAGGGGCGCAGCCCGCGGCCGCCGGTATCATAAGCTTGCCGTCCCCCCGGTCTCCGGCCGCCGGGCCCGGCCACGTTTCCGCTTCGGCGCTCAGGGAAGCCGTTGCCGCTCTTCTTTGCTGCAACACTCGGGGGCAGCTGCATCGGCCCTCCGGACCGTTCGCAACTTACTCTGCTTGCCGCCTTGGGCAAGACCGCAGGCAGTGCAGTAGCTCCAGAACTCTGGCATCATGGGGCACCACCGCCCTCCGAATCCGCTGAAGTTGCAGGTGGGCACGCCACGATGAACGCAACTGAACACGGACCGAGAGCATTCCAATGGCCGGCCATCGCAATAGATCTGAAGATACGAGGATGGAACATTGCCATCAAAGATTGGGAGTAGCGGCTGGCGGCTGAGTCGACTGCGGCCTTGGCGTCGAGGTCCGGCCGAGAATGTACCCAGCGATCGTGCCGAATAGACCAAGCACGGGTGCGTTCTTTGTGGCGTCGTAGGCCCCGACGATGAATACCAAGGCGCCTATGATGATCAGCGTGGTTGAGTAGATTCTGAAGGGATCAGTCTCCAAGCGATCACGCAGCATTTTGATAGTCCATGCCTCAACCCAAAACACGACGATGCCAAACACGAAAACGACAACGATGAGGAACTTCTCGCCCAGCGTCCGATCGATCAGTGGGTCCG
>DATJYD010000322.1:0-6457 GCA_035499755.1 Fimbriimonadaceae bacterium | reverse complement strand
CATCACTACTGTTCTCTTAGACGACTAAGCCTTCCTATCCGACGAGTGCACGAAGGTTGGACACAATGGTCTTCGTCATGGCCGCAGATGACAGTCCGAGGATGGTCGCGACTGCGGCGGCAGCTAGATGGGTGTCCGCAGGTTCCAGTGGGCGGCCCTCGGCTCGAGTGAAGGGGCCATCTGTTTCGGTGAGCAACCGATCGCGCGGCAAGCTCGCGATCAACTCGCGGCCACGATCGCTCCGGGTCATCTCGGCGTTCACTGAGAAATAGCAACCGAGCGCAGCCGCTCGACGTGCATCACTCTTGCTACCGGTGAACCAATGAAGCACGACACGGCCACGTTCAGGCGGAAGATGCGCTTCGATCATGTCGAGGACAGCGGGAGCGCTTCTGACGCTGTGGACCGTGAGAATCTTGCCTCCGGCTTCCGCACATCGTTCGAGGACACGCTGGAACACTTGTTTTTGAACATCGAGGGACTTGTAGAATCGGGCCCCGCCATCGAGCCCGACCTCACCCACATATCGGGTCTCGGGAAGATGATGCTCCCACAAGGGCAGTTCGCCCGCGCGATCCGCGACGAGCTGAGGATGCAGGCCTAGGGCGGCGCGGATATAGCGGGTGTGTCTCGTAAGCTCATGGTTGCGCGACCATGCCTTCGGCGTCGTCGTTACCGTTAGCGTGTAAATCCGTGCGGCTTCCGCTCTTGCAATCGCCGCTTGATGATCGGGATAGAGGTCAAGGTGGCAGTGGAAGTCCACGCCGCCGATCGGTGTTGTTTCCGTCATCCGGGCCGGGTCCTCACGCCCGTCAGCAGCGCGCCCACTTCCTCAAGCCCCCGCCGGTAGACATCTGCGAGGGCAGCCTGGCGCTGGGGGGACTCGTCGAACAGAGGCCCTGGCTTGTGGATCAGGATTGGCGCCAGAGCCGGCCGTGCGCGAAGACGCTCGATGGCGAGTTGGAAGGAGCGAACCTGTACGCCTTCCGACTGGCGGGTGTCGAGTACGTGGGCGGCGAGATCAGGCACGGAGTACACGGTAGGATCGGTATCCGGGCGCAGTCCTTTCAGGAGTGCGGCGCGCCGAATTAGGCACGGCAGGCAGTAACCGCAGTGCTGGGTGCCGTGGCCCTGCCATCTGCCCTTCGTCGGCGAGGCGCAGGAGAGGGACGAGTGAGTGAGCTGCCGAAGAAGCGCGCCATTGGCGCAATTTTCGGCCATCTCGCCTTTCGTTCGGTCCCAATAAGGATTTTCGATCCGACCTGAGATGCCGAGCGCATTTAACGCATCGTTCCAACGGGCAATGTAGAAGGGATGCGTCGTCCGAGTGCTCAACGCGCCGAGCCGTAGCGGATCGAGGGGCACGTTGACGGCGATCAGCCCGTTCTCCGGCACCTTGAGGGTGAAAGTCCCATCCAGCCCGGTGCCGGCGAACACGCCGAGGGCGAAGAAGAGGAAGGACCGTCCCCTGGTCGTGTTCTCACCAGCCGAAGCCCGGACGAAGCCGTCAGGAAACGCCATCCACAGGCGAAGCCGATCGAAGGCCTTGCCGTGGTAGTTCGCCTTGAGCGCCTCAAAGATCGTGGACTGCGCATCGCTGGTGGCGCCTTCGCCGGCATGGCTGATGAAGAGCGGAGTACGCCCCGCTTCAAGCGCATCGATGGCGCCGATTAAGCTGTCGAGACCTCCCGAGAAGAGAGCGAGATCATCGAACGGAGCACCGATAAGCCGTACCGGTTGTGCCGACGCCACGCGCGCGAAGCCTTGAGGCCGCGCCCGAAACCCCAAAGACCAGCGGTCGCCGGTCAGGAAATTGAGCAGTCGCACGAAGATCGGAGCGGCGGCTTGCCAACGGTCAGGCTCCGCCACCGGGACGATGAGCCGCAATTCGCGGGTCCAGCCGTCTTGAGCCTCACTGTCGCGTGAAACGCGGGTGTCCGCTGCGTGAACATGCGCCGCCAGCACGAGGAGATCGACGCCTATCTCCGAGGGGAAGACGCCGAGGCGCGACAGATCGGTTAGCGCGCGTCCGATGCCGTGGCCGAGCGAGCGCTCGCCAATCACAAGGTCGAGGCGGGTTTCCTCCTCGTCGTCGTCAACCGGCATTCGACTGCGGTCGCCAGGGCCGTAACGGCCGGTGATAAGGTGTCGTCTCATGCGCCCTCTGCCTCCGCATCGCCCATGATCTGCAGGATACCGAAAGCCTGCTCGTATATGCGCCCGACGAAGGCGAGTACGCGGTCGGGAGTCAGTGCAGCGGCGGCCGCTCTGGCGGTCGTGAGGGCATCGGCGACGCCCCGCCGGATGAAATCATTGAGCTGCGCCTGGACCCGCGCGGCCTCCCGGCTGTCACTGGGCAGCGTCACCGTTCTCGCCCCGATGTCATTGCACAGTCGGGCTTCGATTGCGTTCGTTGCGTAGAGTTCGAAGACTGCTTGCATCTGCTCGGCGGTGAGGCCGTCCAGATCGGTGATGCCAGCACCGGCGAGGTCGGCGATCGTCTCGATGAAAGCTTCGCGCGCGATGCCTTCGTCGATCGAGCCTCCGTCGGGGCAGACATAATCGGCGAGGCCGAGAAAGATCTCCTCGATGGGGCAACCCGCGAGGCCGTCGAGGTTGAGCGCGCGCAACGCCTCGGTGGCGCCCCGGGCAACCGCGTCAGACAGGAAACCGAGAAGCCTGCTCCCTGCGCCTCGCGCCGATCCCATCCTAGCTGCGGCCGTTCGCGCGCCGCCGGAAGATGAACCCACATAATGCGAGACGGCGCGGCCGAGACTCCGTCGGTCGTCGCCTCCGGAACCTGCGAAGCGCGAGAAATTATTGCGCGCTGCTGAGAAGCGCGTCGGGTCGGCTATCGGTGGGACAGGAGGCCTGACGGGAGGCGCCGGCGGCGTGGTGGGCGGGGTTCCATCGGCGGGGGCACCATCTGGCGGCTGGCCCGGATCGGGGGGTGCGCAGTCGGGCGCGGCCGGCGGCGCGCCGTCGTCGCCGAGCCAACTTGGAACGAGCGGAGTGCCGCCCCCCTGACCGCCGAAGGCACTGGAGGTTCCCATCAGCGTCCTCCCTGCCGGGTGCGCAGAACGCCGCTAGCCGCGGCCTTCAGCATCGCCCCACCTTCCTTGCCCCAGGTCTGAAGCAGGCGGTCGAATCGCTGGACGGCGTCGCCGTCCTTGAGGACGCCTTCCCAGCCGCCACAGACCCACGGACCCAGCCGGTCTCGGGGCAGCGCGTCGAGGAAGTCGACGAGTTCACCTTGAAGCGTGGGGTGCGCTTTGATGAGCACCGTCAGTCCAGCCGCGCCCGGTGGCTCGGTCTCGAAAGCGTCGGCGCCGATGATGCGACCGCGCACGGCCTCGAAGACTTGCGCCGCTTCCGGCGGAGAGAGACGCTTGAGATCGGCCTCGAGGCCCTGGACGGCGAACTTGCCACCGAAGAGTTGCTCGACGACGGCGGCCAGGTGCCCAAGCACAGAGGCTGCGCCGAAATAGTCCTTCCGGTCCTTCGCCACGAACAGGTACGGGCGGAGATCCTCGTCGCCGATCACCGTCGGAACCATCGCCCAGGCTTTGATCGCCGGGGAGGAGAGCCACTCGCTGAGCATTGCACTCTCGGCCGTCTTCACGACTTCGAGCTTGGGGGCCGCCTTCGCCGCTTCGCCGTCCTTACCCGCGGGCTTTGACGGTTTCGGCTTCGGTTTGTCATCCTCCTTCGCGGTCGCGGCGGCCTCCAAAGCCGCCAAGTCGGGGCACTTCCCATCGGCCGCCGCGGCCGCAGCGGCGGCAATCTGGTCGAAGAGGCGGGGGATGAAGCGCTCGGCGAGCATTAGCTTCGCCAATACCGGGAGCTTCACGTCATCGCCGAAACCGCGTGCCTCGGCCGTGCGTTGGCGCAGGACGAGGGTGTTCAGGAAGCGCTTGATCTGGCGCGGGTTACCTTTGGTGCCACTGGCCAAGATCGGCCCGATCTGATCGCTGAGGGCGAGCGCGTTGTTCGCGCGGGATGCCTTGTCGCCGAGCGCGGTTCTCACCGAGGCCGAGTCCAGAGCGCCCGATGTCCATGGCCGTTTCAGCCGCTCGCGCGCGACGCCGATCAAGGTGTTGAACGCCGGATCGTTGTCGCCGAGTTCGGCGCCGACGAGCAGCAAGGTCACGTAAATGCGGGTCTCGGTGTCACCCAATGCGGGGATACGGAACGGGACCTGGATCAGCTTTTCGAGATAGTTGCGCGCATAGGTTTGCGGGCCGGTCGTATCGGGCAGGTCCGGGAAATGTTTGCGCACCGCATATTCGATCATCGCCTCGTCGGCGGCCACGACAAACGCCGTCCGCGACGTGAAGACGAAGAGGCGGACCGCTTCCAAAGTCTCGATGGCAGTATCCGGCAGACAGCGGTCGAGGTCGTCGATGAGGACGACGAGCTGTTCAACACCAGCCTTTTCCAGGAGGTCGTCGAAGGCTTTCCGGAACGCATTGATCTCCTCGGGGACGTTCGCGCTCTCCCCATCCTTCTCCCTGAGGAGGCCCTTCACGCCATCAATGGCCGACTGAACGTTGTCCTTGGTGGCGAGCTTCGCCGGGTCCGAGAGGAAGCTCTCCAACGTGCCGACGATCGCGCCGATCTGGTCCGGCGTCGGGATGCCCGTGAAGGCGGTGAAGGCGAGACCTCCGGCCTTCTTTGCGACCTTGAGCCAGTCGATGCGACGGAACACGTCTTTTACGGCTTCTCCCGCCCTGGTCAGGGCCGGTCTCTTCTCGATCAGCCCGGTGACGATCCCCTCGATCAGCGCGATCTTGGCGTCTTCGAAGCCCTGGAAACGCCATCCGTTGAACTTGAGGCAGAGAACTTTTGATTCCAACTCGAAGCCGGCTTCGATCATTTCCAGGACGCTCGATTTGCCGGCGCCCCAGTCGCCGTGCACGCCGATGGTGACCGGTTGATCGGGCCGGTCCCGCAGGAGCTTGATGATCGTCGTGGCGATCGCCTCATTGTTGAGGAGATCGACCTTGGTCTCGTTGTCAGTCAGGATCATCGGCTCCCCCCGTTTTGATCGAAAAGCTCCCTCACCGAAATGAAGGGGCGCCCCGTCTCAGCAGCCCTGCGCACCTTGCGTTCGAGGACCGCCTTCAATGGAATCTGACGGTCGAGTGCGTCGTAGATGTCGCGGCCGTCCATGCAGATGAGCCGCTTGCCAGAACCGAAGGCCACCAGACCTTCGGGCGTGAAGCCGTTGTAGCTGACGAAGAGTCCGCGCGCCCAAGCGGCCTTCTGATCAAGCTTGCCGTGGAAGACATGGAGGTCCGCGACGCCTATGGGCGACGAATGCCACTTCGCCTCAAGCAGGTATGTTTCATCCGCCAGCAGGAAACTGCCGTCTATCTGCTCGCCGGTGTTCCGGAACGGCTCGCGCGCCTTCAGGCCGGCCATCTCAAAGCATCGTCGCAGGAAGCCTTCGAACGCGTAGCCTCGCTCATGCGGCTGCAAGGATTCCACCCGGACGAGTTCGTCTCGCAGCTCTGCGAGAAGACGCCAGTCAAACGCCGGCCGGGCCTGCTCGCCGGTGTCGCCGGACTGCTGTCCCGTGAGGCGGGCGAGAAGCGTCAGATATCGACCCTCGGCGTTGAGGACGGGATCCTCTTGCCCCGTGCGCTCCAACCATTCCGTGCGATGTTCCCACAGCGCTTGGAGGGTACGGGCAGCGGTCGCGTCATCGACCTTCTGAAGGAAGCAGCGTAGCCGCTTTCCCTTCGAGCCTCCGTGCTCGGCATAGATTGGATCGTCGATGTCGACATCCAACTCGGCGGCAAAGAATTGCGAGAAGCTCGGATCCGAAAAATCCAGCACGTAGCCGCGCCCTCGGACAAATTCCACGAGGTCATCAATCAAGCGCAGATCAATGGAGCGTATCGAGCTAATGAATTCCTCCGGAGCGGCGGCCTCGTCCTATGCGTCTATTGTTTCCTGTATGGACGCGATCTTCGCAAGTACAGGACCTTTAGTTTTGAAATAAGCTTAACCAAGCTCATCTTAGGTCCAAACTTATGTCCGCTTTGGGATTTACGGATTTGAGCATTGAATGACCGGGCCGGGCGCAATGCCGAAGGTCCGTTCCCGTACCGCGGATGCCAAGGCACCTCATGGACGATTTTTCCTTTTGAACCAAAAGTTTTTGGCGCAGCTTTTTACAAAAAGCTGCGAAGGAGGCTGCCTCGCAGCCTTCACTGCGTACAAAGCAGCCAAGGCGCAAGCACCCGCCCCGTGCACGAATACGCCCCCGCCCGGCATCGCCGGGCGGGGGTTGTTGCGGGGCTTACTCCCCGCTGGGCTTGCGGCTGCGGGACCAGATGAGGGTGTAGCCATCGCCGCCTTCATCGTCGAACAGGTTGGCGTAGATCGGCGCGCTGAAGCTCGGGTCATCCAGCTTGACCGAGATATAGTCGCGTCCCTCGGCGGAGCGTTT
>DATJYD010000321.1:0-6418 GCA_035499755.1 Fimbriimonadaceae bacterium | reverse complement strand
GTCGAAGGAGGGAGGGGCTTCTTTGGAGTGCGCGAGCTTGCTCGCGCTTTGTCCTGCGGAGCTTGCTCCGCTGCCAGTAGGGCTAGCCCGCAGAGCCTGTCGTTCGGCACGCACGGTTGCCCCATTTGGACTCGGCGCGATGTCTAGAATTCGCGCGAAGGTGAGCGGATGACCCTTATCCGCCGCGTTGTCGACGGCCCCTGGGCTCCAATCGCTAATCACCTTGTCGGTGAAGTCGAGATGCCGGTTGTCTGGTCCTACCTCGTCGCGCTCGGTGATCACGGTGCCCGACGGGGGCAGAATCCACTCGATGTGGTCTGGGCCAAGCCCGTCGCCCCTGTTCAGCGGCACGCGTCCTCCGCCACCATATTTGACGGGAATATAGGAATCGGAGGAAATCACCCATCTCTGCGCGACCTCGCGACGGTGCGCGTTAACCGCCGTTACGCATTCGACGCCCGCGCGCGCCCCGCCCACTGTCTGGGACCATCGGGTCGTCAGCAGGCCCGTCGACATATCCAGCTGCTGTCGGTAGTCGGCCGAGCCAGCGGGACTGAGCCGGATATCATCTGTGCCCGCTACCCACGCGCCTTGTAGAGGGTCCTTGAGTTCACGGATCTTCTCCTCGCCGGTTGTGTCGTACTCGTCGATGAGGAACATCGGCCCGGAGCCGGTCCCGTCACGTCCAATCCGGATTCCTATCTGGCCGTTCCAAAGCAGAGCCGGTTCGGGATCGGTTGGATCGAGGCAGGTCATCGTCCAGGGATCGGCGGGCGCGGCCTTGTGGGCGACCGGAATCGATGCCGGGAGTTTCGCCGTACAGCCGCCGACGATCCAAGCGCAAACCAGACCTAACGCTGCCCATTGCCCCGGACAGGGCTCCGACAACGACCACGCGAACTGCTTCACCGGTTCATATTAACCGCGCCGGTTCCTCGGGCGTGTCCGCGAGCCCCAACCCGGTTCAGTTAACAGCGAGCGCGGATACCAAGACACTCCCTACCTAACTCCGAACGCCAGCCGGTCTGGGCGAAAGCCCGGATTGTCGACCCATGTTGCGTTGCATAATCGTGGCGTGAGCAGAAGCGCCAAATCGATTCCGGTCCTCGCCGTGGTCCTGTTCGGAGCCGTCGTCTTGCCGGTCGCGATCGGAGCCCCGCAACTCGCTCCGAACCCGTCCGGACCTCTCACAAACGATGGCCTCAAGACCGTGCTCGACAATCTTGGCTTGGAGCCCCAGCGGCTCAACGGCGGCTATATGATCACGATCAGCCGAGACGGATGGTCCGATGCCATCGTACTCGGCCTGAGTGAAGACAATTCGAAGCTCGGCCTCAACGCGAATCTCGGCCAGATCGCGAAGCCGGAAACCGTCACGGCAGGTCAGTGGAGGAAGCTGCTCGAAGACAACTTCGAGATCAACCCTTCGTTCATCAGCTTCGACGCCAAAGAGAAGAGGCTCTTTATGGCGCGCGTGCTCGACAATCGCTCGATCACTCCCGCCTTCCTGCGCAAGCAGATCGACAATTTCTGCACGAATATCCACGGCACGGCCGTGGACTGGCAAGGCCTGACCACCGAGTAGATTAACCCTTGAATATCCCCCCGCCCCCTGCCGAATACCTGACGTGGCTTCAGCCCTACCCTGAGGCGGTGCGCGAGCTTTGCCTCGCCGCGCGCGAGTTCGCGATCTCCCGCGCTCCGGATGCCACGGAGATCGTCGCCGATGCCGTCAGCGCCGTCTCTCTCGGCCTCACCTACACGAGCACGCATGTGAAGGGCTTCCTCTACATCGCCGCGACGGCGGATCACGTGAACTTCGGCTTCAACTATGGCGCTTCATTCGACGATCCCGAGAAGCGTCTACTCGGATCCGGCAATCAGTCTCGCCACATGAAGCTCTGGTCAAAAGCCGATCTCGACGACCCCTATTTCCAGGCAATGTTCAAGCAAGCTCACGATCGCGCCTTCCGTCCCCAGCCGCCCCTCGAGCGCCGGGTCCTGTTCATGCGGTATGAGAACGCGAAGAAGCGGCGACCCCGATGACGATCGACCATTGACCCTCAAGCCAGGTCGAATCGGTCAGCTCTGCATCGTCAAGCTTCCATCGTCAAGAGTTAATTCCGCCATGAAGTCCGCCACCGAATACCTCACCTTCTCCACGCGTGAGCGCGAAGAGTTCGTCTGCATCACCGACGAGGTCGCCGCCCTCGTCGAGCGGTCGGGAATCCAAGAGGGCTTTTGCCTCGTCTCCGCGATGCATATCACCGCCGCCGTCTACGTTAACGATCTCGAATACGGGCTCATCGAAGACATCAAGGAGTGGCTGCGCGGCCTTGCCCCGACGAAGGACTACCGGCACCACCGGACCGGCGAAGACAATGGCGAGGCCCATCTGAAGAACCTGATCCTCCATCATCAGGTGATCCTGCCGATCACGAGCGGCCGGCTCGATCTCGGTCCCTGGCAGCAGGTCTTCTACGCCGAATTCGACGGCCGGCGCCGAAAGCGGGTCATCGTGAAAGCGATCGGGGAGTAGCCCTATTTGATCGACAGCAGATCGACGGTAAAGACGACCTCGCTGTTCGGCGGCACGCCGGCCAACGCTCTTCCCACGTACGCCACCTGAGGAGGCGCGACGATCCTGCGTTTCCCGCCGACCTTCATTCCCTGGACGCCCTTGTCGATGCAGGGCAGCGTCTGGCCCGCCCCGATCGTGAAGCTGTACGCCTGATGGTAGGTGTTCGAATCTTCGAAGACCTTCCCGTTGAGCAATGTGCCGACGTAGTGGATGGTGACCTTGTCGCCGGTCTTCGCGGCGCGGCCCGTGCCGGTCTTGAGATCGGTCTTGTCGATCACGTTCTCTTCGCCGACCTTCACGAGGCCGAGCAACTTGATATCAAAGTCGAGATCGGCGTTTGCGGGGATCTTGGGAGGCTGTCCGTTCGGGCCGTACCCCAAAGAGGACGGAACATGGAGCTTGCGCTCGCCTCCGACCCGCATCCCGAGGAGACCCTGGTCCCAGCCCTTGATCACGGGCCCTTGGCCGAGCGTGAATGTGAATGGATCGGCATCGCCTGAATTCTCGTCGAAGACGGTGCCGTTCTTGAGCGTCCCCTTGTATTGCACCCAGACGGTATCCCCACTCGCCACCGGCTCGCCCTTGCCCACGACCGGGTCCGTATAGGTCACCTTCTCCGCAACCGCCGGTTCCGAAGCAGGCGCACTCGAACCCAAAGCCGTGCTCGACACGGTCGAATCGGCCTTCTTCGCGCAGCCGAAGAGCGACACCAGGCCCAAACAAATCAAGACACCGCCAATGAATCTCATCGCGCTCATTTATACCACTGGCTTCAACAGGATGGTCGGTACACTCGTTCCTCATGGCCAAGCAAGGCGCTGCTAAGGAAGACAGGGCGCCCGCATCGATTCAGAATCGCCGAGCCCGGTACGACTACCATTTTGTCGACACGTTCGAGGCGGGAATCGCCCTTGCGGGCTCCGAGGTAAAGAGTCTTTACCTCGGACGCGCGCACCTGACCGACGCCTTCTGCAAGATCGTGAACGACGAGCTTTTCTTGCTGAATCTCGACATCGAGCCCTACGACAAGGCGGCGCACTTCCAGCCGGAACGGCGGCGCGACCGCAAGCTCCTCATGCACCGCAAGGAAATCGATCTCCTCGAAAGGCGGTCGCTGGAGAAGGGCCTCTCGCTGATCCCTGCCCGGATCTACTTCAAGAACGGCCGGGTGAAGGTGGAGATCGCGTTGGCTCGCGGCAAGGCCCAGTACGACAAGCGGGAGAAGATCGCCAAGGATGAGGCCCGCCGCGAGGTTGAGCGAGCGCGCGTCGAAAGGTTCTGAATGGGTTCGCCGGAGAGCCCTTTGCGGCCCGTTCTGACCGATTCCGACATTTCCGACTTCAACGCCATCGCCGCCTTTCTCGCTCGTCGAGACGTTCCCAAGCTCTCGATCCCGGCCCTGGACGGCAAGATCGACCTTATCGTCCTCGCCGGCAGTTCCGTGCTTGCGTCGGTCGAAATCGCGGCCGCCGCCTTTCGTGATGGTGTTTCGGAGAGGATTCTCGTCACCGGCGGCATCGGCCATTCCACTCCGCTCTTGCGCGGCGCCGTCGCCTCCGATCCGGAATTCGCGAAGATACGGATCGAGGGCAGGTCCGAAGCCGAGATATTTCGAGACGTTTTGATTTTCAGACACGGCATTCCCGAGCGCGCGATCTGGGTCGAGTCCGAATCGACGAACTGCGCCGCGAACGCGTGGGCTTCCAAGGATCTCCTCGCGCGGCTGGGGATCTCCCTGACCGGTGCGATTCTCATTCAAGATCCCACGATGCAGTCGCGCACCCATGCATCCTTTCTCCGCGCCTGGCGAGGCGAACCTCCCGCGACCTTCCTCAGCTTCGCCCCATTTGTGCCGGCCGTCGTTTCGGGCGTCGCGGTTTCCCCGCCCGCATGGCCGTTCTCCAGGTTCCTTTCCCTCGTCATGGGTGAAATCCCAAGGCTTCACGACATCCCCGGGGGCTACGGCCCCGCCGGCCGCGACTTCATCGAGCACGTGGATATCCCCGACTTCGTGCTCGCGGCTCACGCCCGGCTACGGAACCGCATCCCCGCCTTCGACCGTCCGATTCCGCGGTAACTCCCAATCCAGGACTCAGGACGAGAGCGCTGGACCCCCTCATGCCATGAAACGGCCCGCTGTTCCAGCAGCCTCCAATCCAATAATCCGCAGGGCTTTTTGCCGGAAAGTTAGTCATTTTCCATGTGCTCCCCGCGAAGTCGTTCCGATTCTAATGACGTGGACGAGAGCACGAGATTCATCATGTCCGGGCTGGAGGGCTACCCCGTCGACGTGGTTCTCTACGACGATGGCGAGACCCACCTGGTCAAGACCCAGGTGGTCGCGATCTCCCCTCTACAGCTCAAGGTGGTCGGCCAGAATCGCTTCGGCCTTCGCGCAGGACGGCGCATCATGCTCCTGGCTCACTACGAGGGCCTTGCCCTTCGAGCCGACGGACACCTCGATCGCTTTCGGAGCGCGGACGACGGGCTCTTCCTCGAAATCAGCAACGCGAACTGGGAGGTCCTCGAGCGGAGACGCCACATCCGGGTACCGGTCGAGATGCGCATCTCCTTCCGCGCGGTCTACGCCACGGATGAGCAGCCGGAGGTCCGCATCGTCGAAGGAACGACTCTCGATATGAGCATCAGCGGCGCCTACGTCAAGACCGACGACCTTCCCGAAGAGGGGGCGCTGGTCGAGTTCTCCGCCGAGATCGATGGTCAGACGGTTCGCACGCTGGCGATGGTCGCCCATGTCTCACCCGAGGTCGGCGGCGTCGGCCTTCAGTTCGTCGAGTACCTGGACAACGCGCGGCACATCCTTCACGGCTTTCTGACCCACGCGGCCTGACATTCAGCCGCGCTCGGGCCAATCGCCTTCGAAGACGGTCTCCGCAGGGCCGGTCATCATCACCCGTCCATCTTCCCGATACTCGATGTGGAGGACGCCTCCGGGCAACCGAACCTCTGCCTTTCGAGCGGCTCGACCGGTCAGGTACGCGGCCACTCCGCTCGCGCAAGCGCCCGTGCCGCATGCAAGAGTAATCCCGGCGCCTCGCTCCCATGTCCGCTGAAGCAGCACACCGCCGCCAAGAACCTGAACGAAATGAACGTTCGTCCGGCGGGGGAAAAGCGGATTGCGTTCGAGCTTCGAACCCTCCTCCGCCAGTTCGACGGAAGCCGCATCGTCGACGAAGATCACGAGGTGCGGATTCCCCATCGAAACCGCGGTCCCGACATAGTCTCCCACCGGCAAGTCCAGGAACGTCTCCCCGGCAGGCCCCGACATCGGGATCTCGCCTCGGGTCAGCCTCGCCGGCCCCATATCGACCCGCACCTGGCCATCGCCGAGAAGCTCCAAGACGAGGCGTCCGGCGCCGGTTTCCACGGGAATTTCGGAGGCTTTGGTGTGTCCGTGATCGCGCAGGAGCTTCGCAAAGCACCGGATCCCGTTGCCGCACATCTCGCTCTCCGACCCGTCCGGATTGAACATCCTCATCCGGAAGGGTTCGAGATCGCCCCTCTCGACGAGGATGAGGCCGTCGCCCCCGATCCCCAGCCGCCGGTCGTTGACTTCGCGCGACAATTCGGGAAGGTCGCCCATGGGCAGACCATCCAGCAGCGTATCGACCATCACGAAATCGTTGCCGATTCCGTGCATTTTTGTGAACCGCACTTACTCCTCGTCGTGAGATTCGTGGTCGCTGTGAGGCTTGTACTGCCCGACCGGCTTCGCGGGCACGATGCTGGCGACCGCATGCTTGTAGACAAGTTGGGTTGGTTTTCCGGGAGCGTCGAGCAGGACGGTGAACGCATCGAAGCCTCTTACCTGCCCGC
>DATJYD010000320.1:0-2995 GCA_035499755.1 Fimbriimonadaceae bacterium | reverse complement strand
GGGCAAGGCCGGCCCAAGCCGCACTTGACGAGCGCCAGCGACAGCCATAGACGGAGCGCTGTCATTCGACAGGTTCGCTGCGAAAGGGAGAGGATTGGTCTGGGGTGGAGGGGTCGTGATCTCCACCGAGCAGAGGGGCCCTCGCATGTTTTCGAGTGCCGGGGGCGGTCCGGTTCTATCGCGGCCCTTCAGGCCGCATCCGCACGCGGGCGGCTCTCCCCAGGGCGGTGCCCTGGGCTGTGATCTTTCGGCCCGTTGGCCTCTTTGGGATGATGGAGGTGATGCGTGATGGGGTGCTGGGTATTGAGGTGTTAGGGTATCGGGGTACTGCTCATCCAATGGGTTGGCTGCGGCTCTCCGGAGCCGCCCAATACCCCAACACCTCAACACCCCAATACCCTTCCGCAGCTAGCCGGCGGCGAGCTGGGAGCCGGCGGGGAGCATGATCTCGTCGCTGAAGGTCAGGACGATATCGCGCTTCTGCAGCTCCTTCAGGTACGCGCGGCCGGACATCGCGGTCTCGTACCGCAACGCGCCCGGAGGCATCGTGCCCTTCGAGAGCTCGATGGCGTAGATCGCGGTCGAGAAGCCGGTCATGCGCTCCATGGCGCTGAAGCCGGTCTTCGGGCACTGCTTGTCGAGGATGTCTATCTGCAGCTTGACCTGCTTGCCGTTCCGCTTGCCGAGGCCGATGCCGCGCACGATGATCATGTCCTGGTCGGACGGATCGCGCAGGGCCTCCTCCATCAGCTTGTGGAAGACCTCGATCGGCACAGCGTGGCCGGATCGGGTTGTGATCGGCTTGTCGTCCCAGAATCCGCAGTCGCGGAACATGCGCATGAAGGCGCAGTGGCCGGGATAGCGGATGGTCTTGTACTCGTAGGTCGTGACCTTGCCCTCGAAGGAGAAGGGAGCGGTCGAGGCGCCGCCGGAGGTCGTGAAGGCCTCCATCTCGCCGACGCCGTCGATTTGGATGGTCTCGAGCTCGTCGAGGGTGTCGACCTGGGTCACGCGGCCCTTGCGGATGACGTCCGCGCGGTGCGAGTACTCGGTCACGAGCCCCTCGATGTTGAAGACGAGCTTGTAGTTGAACGGCGGCTTGGGATGCTGAGGCAGCCCGCCGCAGTACATCTTGGTGCTCTCGGTCTCGTCCAGCTCCTCCATGAAGTAGGCGGCGATGTTGTTGACCATGCCGGGGGCGAGGCCGGTGTCGGGCACGATCGTCACGCCTTCGCGCTTGGCGTCCTCGTCGTGCTTCAGGGTCTCCCAAGTGACGGCGGTGTCGCCGCCCATGTCGCACATGTGGGTCTTGGCCTTGATGGCGGCGGCGGCGACGCGCGGATGCATCCAGTAGGGGACGCAGCTCACGAGCACGTCGACCGGCTCGAGGAGGCGATGAAGAGACTCGGGGTCTAATGCGTCCGCCGTGTGGGCTCGGCATACGTTTCTCTCGACGAGCGAGTTGACGCGCGTGGCGTTGCGCTCGGCTTGGTCCAGGTCGCGATCCGCCATGATGATGGTTTCCGGATCGGCGAATTTGGCGAGATCGTATGCAACCGCGGTGCCTTGCATGCCGGCACCGAGAATGGCGAACGTCTTCTTCATTGATTTCTCCTCGGACTACGGTGTCTTGGAGACCTATGTCCAGGCATCAGATTACCTGGACGGGGGCGCCTCGATTAGGGTGACATACACCATGTAAGAGGCGGCGTCTCTCGGTTGTATTGTCGGGAGGTCAGGCGAACCGGATTAGGTTCGCGGGCTCTTTGTGCGAGCAGGGAAGCGCGGTCATCTCCTGGCCGCCACGAGCGCTTTGAGCCACTTCTTCGAGCCCAGATAGTCGGTGGCGATCGACTTCCTTCCGGGAAGTGGTCCGATGAAGTAGCCGCCGCCGAGATAGATGCCGCTGAACCCCATTCGGTCACGTTGAGCGTCCCAGAAGTAGAGCCGATCGCCGGGGCGCAAGTCTTGGAGGCGTGATACCGGGGAGCCGAGCCGACTCTGCTTGGCGACCGACGACGGCAGCTTCATGCCAATCTCAGAGAACGCCTCGCTGACGAAGCCGCCGCCGCGCAGCGCGTGCGTTACGGGATCGCCGATCATCTTAAGCGACCGGTCGGCGGCGCTCTCGACGATCTGCTCGTTCGTGAGCCCAGTCCCGCCCGTGGCTCCCTTGGTGACCCGGTAAGGCAAGAGCGCCACGTGGTCGCGAAGGACAAAACCGTAGGTTCCATTCTGAAGAAGGATCTTGGACCAGGTCTCGTTGAAGGGGCGGAAGACCATATAGTCGAACGCCTTGGCTTCGTAGCAGACCTTCGACTTTGGGTCCGGCTTCGCGTGAATGTCGACCGCCTCCGTCGCTTGGCACAGCTTGCCGAGGATCTCCTTCGAGTCGCCTTGGGCGAACGGGCTCGTGGGGGCCAGGGGCGAAGTTGTCCGGGAGAACTCGCCGAGCTTCAAAGATGAGGTGGGCGCAAAAGCGGCGAGGCAACAAAGCGCGGACAGCAGAATCCCTTTCACACCCGCAATATAGCGCACTTTTGGAGCATCGGTAGTCCCAGTCTGGCGGCTGCCCTTAAACCCTGAAGCGACTCTCCCACCTCCTAAGAGGGCGCTTCTTTGCAGGTTGCCTCCCAATCACGTTAGGCCCCAACCCAACCGCCGTCTTTCCCCAAACCCAAGAACGCCGGTCTCCAAGCATCTCCAGCGTCTGCATGCAAGGCCTCCGCTTTTTCGACTTTCTTGCCGCTCACAATACAAGCCCGGCAGTGAAGTTCCAAGGAGCAAGAAAGTCGAAAAAGTGCTCCGCAGCCTTGCGTACAGACGCTGGAGATGCGATCAGTCACTCGCTCTTGGGTTTGGGGAAGGACGGCTCACCACCCCTTGTTCCAGGTTGCGATCGGCGACCGAGAGCGAGTCTCCGCGTGCTCTTCCTAATCATCGAAGGCGAGCCAATGCTAAGCAACGGGCTCTCAGCTAGCCCCGGATTACTCGC
>DATJYD010000319.1:0-3510 GCA_035499755.1 Fimbriimonadaceae bacterium | reverse complement strand
GACGGCGGAAGCGATTCTGGGACCGAAGCCGGATTCACCACCGGTCGGTACCGGACCGGACGGCTCGACTGCGATCCCGTCTGACGGCTCAGCGGAGATGACCTCCGGTGGACCGCCACGGCATTCACACCAGGCACGGTTGCTTGCATCCCCTGTGCTTTACCGCACGAGCACCGCCGCCACGACGAACGGGGCCGTCGATCCGATGGCCCTCGCGCAGCAGGTGTCTGAGCGGATCGGGACGGATCCAGTTGCCCCCAGCACGAGTGGCGGTGGATCGGCGCTCGGTGCGGCACTGCGACCCACGCTGACGTCGGCCGTCCGGGCAGAACGACTTCCGAACCGGCGCTGGCTGCTACCGAAGGGATCATTCGCCGACTGCACGCTCGAGACGGCAATCGACTCGACGCTCCCCGGAATGACGACCTGCGTGCTTGCACTTGACGTCTTCAGTGCCGACGGAACGGTCGTGCTCCTCGAGCGCGGTACGCGCCTCGTCGGCGAAACGCGTTCCGACGTCCGGCCGGGGCAACGGCGTGTAGCGGTGCTCTGGACCGAGGCCCGGACGCCGACAGGAGTGGTTGCGCACCTGGACTCCCTCGGAACGGACGAGCTCGGCCGGTCAGGGGTGCCGGGAAGCGTCGACAACCATTTCTCGGAGCGGTTCGGCGCGGCGATCCTCATCTCGCTGATCGACTCGGGCGCCCAGGCGCTCGCCAATGCGAGCTCGAACGGGAGCGGAGCAGTCGTCGTGAACCCGAGCCGCGCAACGGACGTGATGACCGAGGTCCTCCGAAACACCCTCTCCATCCCACCCACGATTTCGGTGCCGCAGGGTGCGCGACTGCAGGTGCTGGTGGCCCGCGACGTAGATTTCCGGTCCGTTTATGCGCTCAAGAATAGGGATTGACCGGTTCATCAGGAACGCACCGGACATGGGTGTCGCTCCGCTCCATCCGGTCCCCGAGCCGTCCACGAGCGCGCTCACTCAGTACCTCGCGGGCCTTCGGCCACTCCTCGACGACCCCGAGCTCACTGAACTCTGCATCAACCGGCCGGGCGAAGCGTTCGTCGAGCGGGCGAGCGGCTGGATCCGGATGCCGTTACCGTTTGCGACGTTCGAGTGGTGCGGCCAGGTCGCCCGACTGATCGCTGCGTCGACCCAGCAGCGCGTGACATCGGAGCAACCCCTCCTTTCGGCCTCACTCCCGACCGGCGAGCGCGTCCAGATCGTGCTGCCGCCTGCGGCCTCGGCCGGAACTGTGGCTTTGACTATCCGAAAGCCGTCCGACCGCGTCCTCAGCCTCGATGTCCTCGCCGAGAGCGGGCTCTTTGCGCGCTGCGAGATCGACGAGCGGCCGGCAGCCTCGGAGGAGATGCTGCGCGACCTCTACGCTCGCCGGGAGATCAAGGCGTTCCTGCGCGCCGCGGTCCGCGCCCGAAAGAACATCCTCGTCTCGGGCCCAACCGGCTCCGGCAAGACGACGCTGACGAAAGGGCTGCTGCTCGAGATCCCGCCCGAAGAACGGCTGATCACGCTCGAAGATGCCAGGGAGCTCGTGCTCGATCGCCACCCGAACTCGGTGCGGCTCTTCTACTCGAAGGACGGTCAGGGACAGGCTGCGGTTACGCCGAAGCAGCTCCTCGAGGCCTGCCTTCGGATGCGGCCGGACCGGATCCTGCTCGCCGAACTTCGAAGCGACGAGGCCTACTACTACCTCAGAAACGTCAACTCGGGGCACCCCGGCTCGATCACGAGTGTGCATGCCTCATCGGCCCGCTTGGCGTTTGAACAGCTGACGCTCCTCGTCAAGGAAAGCCCCGCCGGGCGCGAGATGAAGCGCGAGGACATCCAGAGCCTCCTCCATCAACTGATCGACGTCGTCGTGCAGTGCGGGGTCGAGAAGCAGAGAAGGTTCGTCAAGGAGATCTGGTATGGCGGCGTCGATCGGAACGCGCGGGCACATCACTGAATCGGCCGCAAAGGTCGTCGTGTCCGCACTCCTTGGGGTCATCGGCACCCTGTACCTGTCGGGGTACGTATTCCTGTGGACGATCGGCCGGAAGCCACTCTCCGCGACTCCTGTCACCGTTGCCCGCTACGCGTACTACTACGGGAACGAGCAGTCCATTCGGCGAAGACTCCTGGTGGCCGGAGGAGCCGGGGCCGCTCTCATCGGAGGTGCGTTCGCACTCGCGTTCTGGCCGCGGGCGCGTTCGATTCATGGCGATGCACGCTTCGCGACTCGTGCCGAAATCCGTCGTGCGGGCCTCTTTGCCCACGAAGGAATCCTGCTCGGACGATTCGGCGACCGGTACCTCATGCTGCCAGGGCAGCAGGGAGTGCTCGTCGCGGCGCCGCCGCGCTCCGGCAAAGGCGTCGGCATCGTCGTGCCAAACCTGCTCAACTTCCCGGGCTCCGTCGTCTGCGTCGACATCAAGCGCGAGAACTGGACGCTGACGGCAGGCCATCGGGCGGCGTCGGGGCAAAGGGTCTATTTGCTCGATTTCTTCTCGGAGACCGGGCGGACCGCGCGCTGGAACCCCCTCGACTACGTCATCGAGAATCCGCTCCTCATCATCAACGGCCTGCAGCGGATCGGGGACACCCTCTGGCCGGAGATCCCCGGAACGGACCCCTTCTGGGCGGCCGCTGCGCAGACGATGTTCCTGGGACTCGCGCTGTACGTCTTCGAAACGCCGGGCCTGCCGCGGACGATCGGCGAGATCCTGCGCCAGGGGATGGTGACCGGAGAAGAAGGGTTCGGAGCCCACTGGCGACGCGTCATCGACGAGCGGTGGGTGAGCGATCAACCCCTCTCGGACAACTGCGTCCGGGCGCTCTCGGACCTCGTCGATCTTGCCGGCACCACGGCATCAGGAATCCGAAAGACATTCACGAGCCGGCTCGATCTTTGGTTGAACCCTATCCTCGACGCCGCGACCTCGTGCAGTGACTTTGACCTCCGCGCACTTCGGAAGGATCCGATCTCCATCTACGTTGGCGTCAGCCCGAATGACGTCGGGCGACTTCGGCGCGTGCTCAACCTCTTCTTCGAGCAGGCGATCGGGGAGCAGACGCGGGAGCTTCCCGAGCACAATCCCGAGCTGAAACACCAACTTCTGATGGTGCTCGATGAATTCACGGCGCTCGGCAGACTCCCGATCATCAGCGCATCGCTCGGCTATCTTCCGGGCTACAACGTCAGGACCATGATCGTCGTCCAGGCCTTCTCGCAGCTCCGCGAGATCTACGGCGTCCACGGCGCCCAGACCATCCTCAAGGCTCTCGGCGTACGGATCGTGTTCGCGCCAAAGGAACAGGAGGATGCCGAGGCGATCTCGGCCGAGCTCGGGCTGACGACGGTGAAGACGAAATCGCGCAGTCATTCCGCCTGGGGGAGCGGGAAGGGCCCATCGACCAACGAGAGCGAGCGGGCGCGGCCGCTGATGCTGCCCCAGGAAGTGAAGGAGATGGGCGAGGACACCGAAATCGTGTTCTACGAGAAT
>DATJYD010000318.1:0-7063 GCA_035499755.1 Fimbriimonadaceae bacterium | reverse complement strand
AGACCGGCGAGCGCGCTCTCGGGCCGAAAACGACTACCCGTTGACGTACCAGGATTCGCCCAAAGTGCGCATCCCAGCATCCATCACGGTTGCTCTCCCACCGAACATTAACATTGCTGGTAGCGGTCTAGAACACACGGTAGTGTACGAGCTACTAACTGGTTTCCGTCATGCAGAATCTGCCACGGATTGAGGTTCCCTTGGTGTCGAGTCCTGACGGGCTCGTATGGGTCGCAAACACAAGCGTCCTCCTCGATCAGATCGTGGCGGATTTCGAGGGCGGAGCCGTGGCCGAGGAGATCGTTTCGCGACATGACCAGCTTCGCCTCAGCGACGTCTTCTTGGTGCTTTCCTTCTATCTCAAGCATCGGAAAGATGTCGAAGACTATCTCGCCGCCCGACGCGAACGAAACATCAACAAGCGGCCGCCCTCCGCAGCCTGACGCCCGCACTTCTCGCTTCCGTCAGATCGGTTCCGAGTGACCCGTCGCACCGCCCTAAGAGGAAGCCTCATTGCATGTTGCCTCCCAATCATGTTAGGCAAACCCCATCCGACCCCACCCGCCGTCTCTCCCCAAACCCAAGAACGCCGGTCTCCAAGCGTCTCCAGCGTTCTGCATGCAAGGCCTACGCTTTTCGACTTTCTTGCCGCTTGAAGTACAAGCCCGGCGTTGAAGTTCCAAAGAGCAAGAAGGTCGAAAAGTGCTCCCGCAGCCTTGCGTGCAGACGCTGGAGATGCGATCTGTCACTCATTCTTGGGTTTGGAGAGAGACGGCTTACCACCCCTTGTTCCAGGTTGCGATCGGCGACCGAGAGCGGGTTCGAGCGTTCGCCCCTTGCCGCTCTCCTGATCAATCCAAGGCGACCCCATTGCAAAGCAACGGCTTCCTGGCTAGGAGAGCGCGGCGTCGCCCCGCTCGCCGGTCCGCACGCGAATCGCCTCGATGACGTCGCTCACGAAGATCTTGCCGTCGCCGATCTCGCCCGTCTGGGATGCTCTCATGACCGCATCGAGGGCCGCTTCAAGGTCCTCGTCTTTGACGACGACCTCCATTCGCAGCTTCGGCAGCAGATTCACCGCATAGGTCGAGCCTCGATACTTGTCGGTGCGGCCGAGTTGCCTTCCATAACCGCGGATCTGTTCGACGCTCATGCCGCTCGCGCCCGCTTCCTCGAGCGCCAGTTTGACCTCGTCGAGCTTGTTAACCCGGATATAGGCCTCGATTCGCTTCATTGCCGTTAGATTGTAGCGCTAGCGGACGGCGATTCGACGAGGGTTCGGGGCCTTCGCGACCGCCTCCAGGCCGCCGAACTGGCGGTGAGCCTGACAGGCGACCCGTGCCAGAGCCCCGTAAAACTACCGGGTCGCGACAAAAAGGGCCCCGCGTTATCTGGAACGCGGGGCAAATGAAGGAGAGAGAGCCGGTCTTGAAGACTTGCGATTGCGTTTTGCGGATCGGTCAAACTCCTTTGATCCGCAATCCGAAATCGAGTTAGTTCTTGATCGCCGCCATCCGGGGAGTGGCCGGCGCGACTTCGACGTAGGCGCTCGCGGGAACGACCATATAGACGTTCTCACCGAGTTCCTCCCATGTGCCTTCCTGCGCGAAGTTCACGCCGCACATGAAATCGACGATCTTCTGTCGGATTGCCGGATCGGTGCCCGACAGGTTGAGAATCTGTTGCTCGCCTCGCTTCAGTCCGTTGGCGGCTGCCATCGCGTCATCGAACGACACGATCTGACGCCGGACGGTCACCGTATATCGGTAGGCGGCTTTGAGCGTAAGCGCATTGGTCGGCCGGCCTTCGTTCTCGTCCACTTCTTCTTCCACTTCCTCCGTGCGCGTGAAGATGTTCGCGAGTCGGCCAAAAAGCCCAGGCTTGTCCTGGATTTGCATCTCTTCCATGATTCCTCCGTAATCTCAGGCCCTTACGGCCCTCGCCATTCCCTAGCTTCGCTCTCCGAAGAGGGCGGTTCCAACTCGGACGTGGATCGATCCCTCTTGGATCGCCACATCGAAGTCGCCGCTCATCCCCATGCTGAGCCAATCGCCTCCAATGCGCTCGTTGAGAAGACGAAGAACCTTGAAGAAAGGTCTCATCTTTTCTGCTTCGTCGAGCTCGGGGCAGATCGTCATCAGGCAACGCAGATGAACGTTGTCATAGTGTAGGACGACTTTTCGCAAATCGTCAAGTTCTTCCGCAAAAATGCCGGTAAGACGCCGGCTACAGCCCCACGAGCTTCCGCAGCTCATCGATCTCCTGCTTCCCCAGCATCCGAGCCTCTCCGGCCCGCATGCCTTTGATCCGCAGCGGCCCGTACCGAATCCGCTTTAGCGACATCACCGGATGACCGACCGCCTCGCACATCAGGCGCACTTGCCGTTTCCGTCCCTCGTGGATCGTGATGCGCAGCAAGGTGGAACGCGTACCCACCGTCTTGCCCACCTCGACCTTCGCAGGCGCCGTCTTCCCTCCCTCTTCGATCCAAACCCCTTTCCTCAGCTTGGCCAGCGCCTTCTCGTCCGGGACCCCCTCCACGATCGCCTGGTATTCCTTCTCAACCCCGTAACGCGGATGCGCCAGCCGGTTCGCCAGTTCTCCGTCGTTGGTGCAGACGAGCAGCCCCTCGGTCTCCATATCGAGTCGTCCCACCGGCTTGAGCTGCACTCCCATGTCCGGCAGGTAGCGCACAATCGTCGGCCGCCCCTGAGGGTCGCGAAGCGTGGTCACGCATCCCGCCGGTTTGAAAAGCACGAGCGTGTAGGTCCTCGCGATGGCGATCGGTATGCCATCGACCGCGACTTCGTCCGCGTCCGAAACCTTGACTCCCATCAAGGAGATGGGTTGGCCGTTCACCGTGACCCTTCCCTGGCGGATCAGCTCCTCGGCCGCGCGGCGGCTGCACATACCGGAACGCGCGATCCGGACATGAAGCCGATCGTCCTTGGACGCTGACCTTCTTTGATTCGCCGCCGGGCGTGGCCGAGGCTTAGCCGTGCCGGATCGCCTTGGAGGGGCGGAATCGCCTTCTGGTTTTCGCACGCATATAGAATGCCCCAAGTGTGAGGCAACCGCCGATAAAGACGAAGCTCGGAGTCGCTTCCGCCTTGCCGACGATATGGGCCGCGACGGTCTGCTTGACCTCCTGGGCGGCGAGCAGATCGACAGCCTGGGTGAAACCGTCCTCGTCGGTCAGCACCACCTGCCCCAGCTTCTGCCCCTTCTTCACCGGTGCCATCACTTCGGCGGGATGATCGAACTTGACTTGCAGGTTCTTCGCGGCGTCCTTGCGCCAAATGTGAACCGGGTCGTAGGCCGGCACAAGTTCGACCGAAGGGCTCGTGCCTCCCTCGACCGGCAGAGGGCCGAGCATCTGTCCAGGCCGAAACGCGTATTCCCGGTTATGGTCGGCGAACGCCCAGTTGAGGAGGATCTGATCGTCCTTCTGCCAATCCTGGCTCTTGAGGACCACGGTGATGACGCGATATCCGTCGCGCGTCGCGCTGCCAACGAAGCATCGGCCGGCGGGAATCGTCCACCCCGTTTTGATGCCGTCCGCGCTGGGGTCCTTCATCAGCAGCTTGTCGTGATTGAACATCAGGTCGTCCCGGCTGATCTTGGGATCACGCTTGATGACGTGCTTCGTCGTTCGCACAACCTGCTCAAAGATCGGATACCGCATCGCCGCGCGGGCGATCAGGGCAAGGTCGTGCGCGGTCGTCGTGTGCTTCGGATCGTTGAGCCCGTTCGGATTGTCGAAATGCGTGTTCGTGCACCCGAGCGCCTTCGCCTTCGCGTTCATCATCTCGACGAACTTCGGCACCGATCCCGCGATGTGGTCGGCGACCGCGACGCAGCCGTCGTTGGCGCTCCGCAGCATGAGCGCGTAGAGCATGTCTGCGGCGGTGATTCTCTCGCCGGGCTTAAGGTGCATGCTCGATTCGCCGACTTTCTCGATGTCCGGCGGGGCGACAATGACCTCGTCGGCGGTGCAATTCTCGATCAGGAGCATCGCCGTCATGATCTTAGTCGTGCTCGCGGGAAAGCGGGATGCGTCCGCGTTCTTCTGCCAGAGGATCTTTCCCGATTCCGCGTCGATCGCGATCGCGCTTGCGGCGGAGACCTTGGGTTCGGTGAGGGCAATCTTGGTTTGGGCTGGTGCCGCCGCAGAAAGCGCAAGGGCGACTAGCCACACATAGGGCTTGAGGTTCTTCATCCTTGAGTAGTGGCGCGCTTAGATTGTAACTCTCTTGACGTCTCGCGAATAGGGGTTGGATTCACCTATTCGCAGTTTCGAGGAGGCGTGAGAGGTCAAATCGGTCTCGGATCGGAGAAGGGGCGCCCGCTTACCCACTCACGCCGCTCATCCCATCCGGCACCGGCGGCAGCTCCCCGAGATCGACTAGATTGAATTGGTGCAGGAACTGATCGGTCGTTCCGTAAAGAAGGGGGCGGCCCGGGGCGTGGCGCCGCCCGACTTCCTCGATCAAGCGCCGATCTTGGAGCGCCTTCACGCTGTAGTCCGACTGCACGCCGCGGATCGTATCGATCTCCGCGACCGTGATCGGCTGTCGATAGGCGACGATCGCGAGCACTTCCATGAGGCTGCGTCCAAGCCGCTGCCGCTGGGGCTTCAGGAAGTTGGCGACCGCCTCCGCATGCTCCGGCTTCGTGCAAAGCTGATAGCCGCCTGCGATCTTCTTCAACCGGATCGCGCCCCTTTCTTCCAGGCGCGACTCCAAGACCTCCAGCCCTTGCTCGACTTGCCCCTCGGTGAGCCCCAGTGCGGATGCAAGAGCCGCGATCGAAACCGGCTCATCGCTGACAAATAGGAGCGCCTCGAGCTGATCGACGACGATCATGAGGCGAGAGCGAACTCCACTTCGTCTTCGCGCATCCGGGCCTTCGCCTGGCCGAGACGCATCAGCTCCAGCAAAGCCAGAAACCAATAGACCGCCTCGCTCCGACTGATCTCCGGCGGAACGAGGAGATCCAGGGAAAGCCACTTTCGAGCCAGACTCTTGAGCACCAGAGACATCTGCTCCGCCAGAGAGCGCCTCGGCGCCGCCAGATTCTGAAGAACGTCGGGGCTCGCTCGCCGGAGCAGGCGCTCGAAGGCGCGGGCCAGGTCAGTCGGAGTGACGTCGCTCAGCTTGTACGGAACCTCATAGGGATCCGGCCCCCCCTCGAAAGAGCGGAAGAACGTCTTCGACCGCTCCTCCTGCCACACGTTCAGGGCTTCGATCGCAAGGTTGTATTGGCCGACGCTTGGCGCGGGCAACTCCAACGGCTCCTCGATCTCCGGCTCCGGCTCCGCGACCGGCAGCAAACCCCACGCCTTGCGTTCAAGGAGAAAAGCCAGCGCGGCGAGGGCCGCGGCAGCTTCATCGAGCCCGACGGACGGGCTGTTCATCAAATAGAGGAAGTACGCCTCGCAGATTGGCGCGAGAGGAACATCCATGAGATCGACTTTTCGGTCGCGCACGCACTGAAAGAGCATGCCGAGCGAACCGTCGAACGTGGGAGTCTGGACTTCGATCGGAGGTGGCGCGACAACGCCCAAGGCCGCGATTGCGGCCGGTCGCTCGCGATCCGGTACGGTCCTTGGCGCCATAGCAAGCGTCGGCAACCCGCCGACAAAGCAGACGGAAATCCGCCCGCGCTTTTAGGGACGTTTCGCGAACCAGGATTGCGGCGCGACATGTTCAGGGGTTTTCCACCCACTCACTCTCACTGAACGTCCCTCGTCGGGACATCGAGTTCCAGCGCATCCATTGACCGCGAATCCTCGTGGAGATGGAGAATATTGGGAGGCGTCGAGCGGATTCGAACCGCTGCATAAAGGATTTGCAGTCCTCTGCCTTACCACTTGGCTACGACGCCTCTCGCCGCGACAGTCACTTTACCTCGGCAGCCTGGCTTGCGGCTTGCGGCCTGCGCCTTGTCCGATTGGTCTGATCGGTCCGATCCCTCACCGCTCCACGCTCCGCCCTTTCCCCAGTAAACTAGCCCATCCATGGCCGACGAACGTTCGATCCGAGAAGTCCGACTCGAAAAGCTGGAGCGCCTGCGCGCGCTCGGATGCGACCCGTTCAAGCAGGAGCGGTTCGAACGCGACCATTCGGCTCAGGAACTGCTCGATCGTTTCGACGAGTTCGCCGGCCATCCCCAACTTCAAACTCCAAACTCGAAACCCCAAACTCGCTACGCGGGCCGAGTTGTCAGCTACCGCCTCATGGGCAAGGCGGGGTTCGCTCATGTCTCTGACGGCGACGCCAAGATCCAGGTGTATTTCCGAAAGGACGACCTGACGCAAATCGAGTGGGAGCTTTACACTCTGCTCGACATCGGCGACCACATCGGCGTCACCGGCGAGCTGTTTCGCACCAAAACCGGCGAGAAGTCGATCCACGCCCGCTCGCTCCTCGTCCTGAGCAAGTGCCTGGAGGCTCTTCCTGTCGGCAAGGTTCGCGAGATTAAGGACGAGACCGGGAAGGTCGTCGGCACCCAGACCTGGTACGAACTAGAAGACACCGAGCAGCGCTACCGGCATCGCCATCTCGACCTGATCGCGAACCCGGAAGCCCGTGCCATGCTCATCCAACGGGCGAAGATCGCGACCGCCGTGCGCCGTTACTTCGACTCCCAGGGATTTCTAGAGGTCGAGACGCCGATGCTCCAGGTCCGCGCGGGCGGCGCCCACGCCCGCCCCTTCATCACCCACTACAACCACTACGACATGGACGTGAAGCTCCGGATTTCCCTGGAGTTGTATTTGAAGCGAATCATCTGCGGCGACATCCCAAAGGTCTACGAGATCGGCCGGGTCTTCCGCAACGAAGGCGTCTCCAGCCGCCACAGCCCGGAGTTCACCCTATGCGAGTTCTACGAGGCCTACGCGAACCTGGAAGACATGATGACGCGGATGGAGGAATGCTTCCGGTTTGTAGGTCGGGAGGTCTTCGGGACAGAGGCGGTCAGGATCGGAGGATTGGAGGATTGGAGGACTGATCCCGATCAAGCAGTCCTCCCAGCCTCCAATCCTTCAGTCCTGGATTTC
>DATJYD010000317.1:0-2135 GCA_035499755.1 Fimbriimonadaceae bacterium | reverse complement strand
CCTTGATCATGGCGATGGCGGCGAGAATCGGAAGCACGCTTCTAGTGTGAAGGATTCGGGGCTTGGAGGAGGAGTTGGTGGAATTCGAAACCTACAGGAGAATCGCGGCTCTCGCCGCCCGATCCTCGATGAAGGTAGCCGCGGCGTGGTCGACGAGATCCCCAAGCCGTTTTTTTGGCCCGGCCCGTCGGCGACCGATCAGAGAGCTACGCGCGGGCCGAGGAACTTCGGCTGGCGATTCCAAACGTGCAGGTCGAGCCAGACGAGCGAGCGCGAACCGACCTCGCGCACATAGGTCCAGGGAGACAGGCGGGCGGGAACCGGAACGCTGGGAAACCCGACCGCATCCACTCCTTCGTTGGAGGCGATGTAGAGCGCTCGCGGCAAATGGAATCCGTCGGTCACGATGACGCATCGGTCGACTCCGAACACCTTCTTGGCCCGGACGATCGAATCGAGTGTTCGGAAACCGGCATAATCGAGGCCGATATCGCTCGCGGGCACACCCCGCGCGACGAGCGCGTCACGCATCGCGCTCGGCTCGTCGTAAGTCGCCACATGGTTGTCGCCGCTCACGAGGAGTTTCGAGACCTTGCCTGCCTTGTAGAGGGCGGCGGCGGCATCCATCCGATGTTCGAAGAAGAGATTCTTGGCGCCGTTGTATTCGGGCGCCGTTCCAAGGACGAGCCCCACCCTGGCGGGTGGAACGGCGTCGAGGTTCGGGAAGACCCGCCCCTGTGCGGAATCGATCACGGACCGATTCGTGAGCGTCACGAACGCAATCGCCGCGAGCACCGCGCCGAGGATCATCCATCGGAGCCTCTTTCGCTTTGCCTTCGCCATGCCCAGATTCTACGCATGGCCATTGAGACTGCGTAGGCCCTGGGAGGTCCTTTGGCGTAGGCCCGCGCCAACTCGGAACCCCAGGGCACGGCCTGGCAACTTACTCGGACTTGAACAGCCAGATATGGGCGCCCTGAGGATCGTGGATGAGGGCCATGCGTCCGACTGACGGAACGTCCATGGCGGGCACGACGAGGGTCGCGCCAAGCTCGACGCACTTCTCGACGCGGCTATCGACGTCGTCGACTGAGAGGTAAGTAGCCCAGTGCGGTGGGACGCCCTCCATTTGCGGATTGCCGCTGGTGGGCATGATCCCCGCGACCGCGAGGCCGTTCCGGGTGAGCATGTTATAGGTTCCCATCCCGCCCATATCCGCGGAGGTCGTCTCGAATCCGAGAGCCTTGGTGTAGAACTCGACGGCCGAGTCCGCGTTCGGAGCGTAGAGTTCGTGCCACACGAACGTGCGGCCATTGTTGATCGCTTGCTGATCTTGTGTTTCTGTTGTCATAACGTCTGATCCTACTCCGCGATGTGCGAAGAGCTGTTTAAGATCGAGGCCACTGGCCTAGGACTTCGACATCCCGGGCCAGTTCCACAATGCATAGAGCGCCGCATCGGAGGGTTCGCGTCCGTTGATTCGAAGCGCGATCTCTATCTGGGAACGGTGGTGGGCTTCGTGGGCGATGCAATAGGCGAAGAAGAGAAGCGTCGACGTCCACCTTCCGGGTTTGCCGGTCTCTTCCTGGCGTCGGAATGCCTCGACCATCAATGCGTCGCTAACTTCCAGGCCGGATTCGATCTCCGGGCGAGTCGCGGTTTGCCAGTCGAGCTTGGGGACCTCGATCGCCCTCGCCTTGAGCCGGTCCTCGAGATGGCTGCGCCGGAAGCCCAGGATGTGGACGAAGTTGGAGCGGATCGTCTTCCCCTTGCCGGGCTTCAGCTCCAGGTCCTCGTCGGCGCAGAGATCGATAAAGCCGCGGTTGGCCGCGCAGTTCGCCCTCCAGGCGGCAGCGAGATCGTCGAAGTCCATGCCGGATTATGGCGCGGATACCGGCGCTCGGCCATCGACCGAACGACCTAGATAATTTACGAATGTCGGGCGGGAGCCGCCAGTATATATAGGTAGCCCTTATGAAGAAACTTCTCGCCTTGGTCTTGGTCTTGGTCGCGCTGAGCGCGGCCGCGTTCGCCGAAGATGAATACCTGGGCCTCTACATGCAGGGGAACAAGATCGGCTATGCCTCCTACAACAGCCATCCGGAGATTCTTGGCGAGCAGACGGTGACGAGAAG
>DATJYD010000316.1:0-4188 GCA_035499755.1 Fimbriimonadaceae bacterium | reverse complement strand
CCAACCTCCATCAAACGCACTTTGCGACCGATTCGAACCCATCCCCGGGCATCCGGGCTACGTCGGCGATCTCGGGATGATTGGCTACGAGTCCATGCCGCCGACGGCGAAGGACGTCTGGTTCTCGGTGGAGATCTAGGGGAGAGACGAAAGAGCGAAAGACCAAGACTTAGAGACTAAGAGCGAAAGACAAGAGACCCTATCGGGCTTAGGGCTGGCTCTGGATGCGCGGGTCAATGGTCAATATTCAATAGTCAATCGTCAATCGTTAATGATCGCGGGTCTTTCGTCTCTCGCTCTTTCGTCTTTCCCAATCGTCAATCGTCAATCGTCAGTCGTCAGTCGTCAATCGTCAATCGTCAATCGTCAATCGTCAATCGTCAATCGCAAATCCCTACTTGATTCCCGTCAGCTTCACGCCCTGAATGAACAGCTTCTGGGTGAAGAAGAAGAGCACGATGATCGGGAGGATCATGAGCGTCGTCGCCGCGAAGAGCTGGTTCCAGACGACCCCATTGTGCTGGCTTTGATAGAACTGGAGGCCGAGCGACAGGGTGAACGTCTTCTGGGTCACGAGGTAGATCAGCGGCGAGAGGAAGTCGTTCCAGGTTCCGAGGACCGTGAATAGCGCGATGATGGCCAGGGCCGGCTTGCTGAGCGGCATCACAACCTCCCAGAAGATCTTCCACTGGCTCGCGCCGTCGATCGTCGCCGCCTCCGTCAGCTCGTTCGGGATCGTGCGGAAGAACTGCCGAAGGAGGAAGATGTTGAAAGCGTTGCCGAACCACACGGGAACCCAGAGCGGCCGGTAGGTGCCGATCCAGTCCAGGTGGCGGAACATCGCGAACAGCGGCACCATCACCACCGGGAATGGGATCATCATCGTCGCGACCGTGATCCAGAAGAAGACGTCCCGTCCCCACCATCTCAGCCGCGCAAACGCATAGGCAACGACCGACGCGGAGAAGACCGCGCCCGAAACGCAGACCACGCACAGCAGCACGGTATTCAGGGCGTAGGCGAAGAACGGGATCGCCCGCACTGCGTCCGGGAAGTTGCGGAACTGGACGGGATGAGGAATCCAGACCGGTGGATTGCTCATTGTCTGGTCGAGGGGCTTAAGCGAAGTCGAAATCAGCCACAGGAAGGGGATGAGGAAAATGAGGGAGAGGGCGAAAAGGACGACATAGATGACGCCTCGGAGTGGAGTCGAGGCCTTCATGCCGCCCTCCCCATCGTGGGCGACGCGCCGCAGTTAGGGAGCATGGATCCAAGTGCCCCGCCGGGATGTCCTTCGCCTGCGAGGCTCGCTGGGCTCGCCTCAGGCTCAGGATGACGGAGGGTCGACTCCAAACTCCAAACTTCAAACTCTAAACTCACTGCGCCCCCTCGTAGTACACGTGCTTCGAGCTGAGCTTGGCCGCGATGCCGGTGAGGATGAGGATGGAGATCAACATGATCCACGCCATCGCGCAGGCATAGCCCATCTTGTTGAACTTGAAAGCGTTGTCGAAGAGATAGGTCGTGTAGAAGTAGCTCGATCGCGCGGGAGTGCCGTCCGGGAACATCACGTAGGGCACGGTGAAGACCTGGAGCACGCCGATCATGCCGGTGATCAGGTTGAAGAAGATAATCGGCGAGATCATCGGGAGGGTGATGTGGCGGGTCCTCGCCCAGGCACCGGCCCCGTCCAACTCCGCCGCCTCCAGATAGGTCGCGGGCACGTCCTGAAGGCTCGCGAGATAGATCACCATCATGTTTCCGCAGCCCCACATCGCCATCACGGCGAGGCACGGCTTGGTCCACGCGGGGTCACCAAGCCAGTTCGGGCCGCTGATCCCCACATGGTCGAGGAGCGTGTTGAAGATGCCGTGCTCGCTGTTGAAGATCCACAGCCAAAGAACGGCCAGCGCGACCTGCGGCACGAGAGACGGGAGGAAGAAGATCGTGCGGAAGACGGGAAGTGCGCGGACCTTGTTGTTGAGCAGCATCGCCAGCCCCAGCGCGACGAGCATGCTCGTGGGCAGAGAAAGCACGGCGTAAATGAGCGTGTTCGCGGAGACCTTCCAGAAGACCGCGTCGGCGGCGAGTTCCCGGTAGTTGTCGAGCCCGACGTTCATCGGCGGCTTCAGGATCGAGTAGTCGCAAAACGAGTAGTAGAGCGACGCCCCGACTGGATAGAGCATGAAGATCGCGATGCCGAGCAGCCACGGCGAGGCGAAAAGGAATCCAGCCGCGTTTTCCTTCCGGCGTGCGAGGGTGCGACTCATAGTCCCAACCTCCTCCGCTCTTCGAGCCGGGCGTTGTAGCGGTCGAGCTTGGACTGCATCGTGACCTGGAGGTCGCGCAGGGCCTGCTTCGGCGTCACGTCCATGAGGCTGATCTCGTCGAAGGTGTTCTCCAGTTCCTCCGAGAACTCTGGCCAGATTCCCATCTGGGGCATGCGGATCGTGTTCTTGCCCCTGGCGAGTTCGTCGTAGATGTGGATGTTCGGATTGCCGTGGACCTTCCAGAAGTGATCGCTCACTTTGTCGAGGGGCGAGTTCTTCTCCTGGAGCAGGCAGAGCTTCTCCATCTCCGGCTGAGTTTGGACGAACCGAATGAACTCGAACGCCTCCTTGGGATGGGGCGCCCCGCGCGGGATGCAGAGAATGTCCTCGCCTACGAAGGTGCTGCCGGCCAGGTCGGGGCGATCGGCGGGATAGGGGAAAGGCGCGACGCCAAGCTTGATATCAGGCGCGTATTTGTGGACGAAATTGTGGGTCCAGACCCCCTCCAGCTCAAAAACGACCTGTCCGGCGATGAACGGGTTCTGGGGCGAGGCGACATTGCCGAAGCTGTTCTTGAAGGCCTCCGCCTCGCCGCGGCCGAACTTGCGGGAGAAGGACTGGATCCAATCGAAGGCCCGAATGTTCTCGGGAGTGTCGGTCGTGATCTTGTCTTCGCCATCCCAGAGCTTGCCCCCGAACAAGTAGCCCCAGCCCCAGTTCCAATTGCCGGGCTGCGAGGGCATGAATCCGGCTTTTTCGAGGTGGCCGTTCTTCTTGAACGTCATCGCATCCGACATCCGGGTCAGTTCCTCGATCGTCTTCGGCGGCCTGTCGGGGTCGAAGCCGAGCTTTCTTAGGAGCGCCGTATTGTAGTGGAGGGCCGACGAGGAGGGCGTGCTCGGGAGAGCCCACGTGTGGCCGTCGTAGTTCACCAATTTCCAGTAGCACGGAATGTAGTCGGCGGCGGTGATGCCGTACTGCCTGCAGAAGTCGTCGAGGGGAATGACCGCCCGATCGTCCGCATAGTGCGCGACGTTATCGCCCCAGAGCCCGGCCACGTCGGGCGGGCAGCCTGCCGAGACCGCGAACATCGTCTTGTTGCCGACGTCGCTGGTGGCAACAAGATCGACGTGGATGCGGTTCTGCGACTTGTTGAAGTCGTCGACGACGGCCTGCATCGCGTCGCGCTCGAACCCGGTCCACTTCTCCCAGTAGGCGATGTGGATCGGCCCGGGCGGCTCCGTCCGGTCGGAGATCCGCTCCATCCCCCAAACGCTCGCGAGGATCGCGACGGCGCAGCCAGGGAGGACGAGGGGGTTAAGGTTCACGCGGATGCCTCCCTCGGGGGTGTCGGGGTATTAGGGTATTGGGGGATTGGGGTGCTAGGGTATTGGGGTATTGGGGTGTTGGGGTATTGCGCTCCTGGAGCTGGGGGTGAGTCCTCCCGGCGAGTTCGTTCCGTTGGGCCGGAGACGAAGCCGGCAGTGCCAATGACCGCGGAGTCAGGCGGTGGGACTCGGTGGCTCCTGCGGTTCTCGGGCCGGCGGTGCGCCAAAGCGGAGGGTTCTGCGCGGACCTCGGACGCAGGGCAATAGCCCAATACCTTAACACCTCAAGACCCCTCCATGGCCGCGACCAGGCGCTGCTCGACATGCGGAATCCGCGGAAGGCAGCCGCTCGCCGAATCGAGATAGAAATAGGCGGTCGACGACCAATCGTCCTGCCGCCAGAAGTTGCACCAATTGTTCGCGAGAGACGGATCGCGGACATCGTGGTCCTTTCCGTCCAGGAGCTGGATAAACCCGCCGGGCTCGCCGGTGTCGATACTCACCGGCAGGACGGGAACGCCCGCGTCGGAGAGCGCGATCACCTTGGCGTTGTCGTTGCCGCCGATCGTCTGAATCGCTACCTGGCAGGC
>DATJYD010000315.1:0-6839 GCA_035499755.1 Fimbriimonadaceae bacterium | reverse complement strand
CGAAGCCGGATTGTTCGAGGATGTGCTGGGATCCATCCGAGAGAACGAACTTGATGAAGTGCTTTGCCTCATCCTTATTCGCGGACTCGGAGGGGACGGCGGCAGGATAGGACGCGGTCAGATTCAAACGATCGGGGATCGGAACGGGTTGGACTTTCCCGCCGGCGGTCGCCACATCGCTGACGTACACGATGCCGGCATCGGCCTCGCCGAGAACGACCTTGGCGAGCACGGCCTTGACATCCTGCTCTCGGGAAACGATATGAGAACGGACTTGGGTGAGCCAACCCGTGCCGTAGAGCCGGGCGGCCTTCGCGAAGAATCCCTCGGTATACATTCCGACGGGAACCGCGGGATCGGCGACCACCAGGTCTTTGACTCTAAACAGATCTCTCGGCGAACGAATCCCGGCCAGCCCATTCCGTACCGCGATCTCGAGCTTGTTGAGCACGAAGATCCGGCGACTGGGCTTGTCAAAGCGGATGAGATCGAGGTTGCGTTCGTCGGCGCTCGCGAAGACATCGGCCGGCGCGCCCTGGTTGATTTGAGCGGCAAGGGTCTGGGAGCCGGCGAAGTTGAGGCGGACGGTCAAGCCCGGATGGGCTGCTTCGTACTCGCGCGCGATTCGCGTGAACGCCTCTTTCAGCGAGGCGGCGGCGAAGACGTCGAGGGTTTTCGCTCGAGCGATCGCGGCCGAGGCGAGGAAGACGGCGAGCATGGAACGGAAAGCCTACCGTTTCTCGCCGATCACATCATCGATCCAGGCCAGGCCCCTCATCATGGAGGGCCAGCCGATCGTCGTCACTGCCAGAATGGCGGTTTGCCTCAATTCATCCGGGGTGGCGCCGGCTTCGACCGCCTTACGCGCTCCGCTGTGGGTCGCCCCTTCGAGTCCAGCGCCGAGGGCGATGCCGACCTTGATGAGGAGTTGGGTCTTCTTGTCCAGCGGCCCCGCGGAAGCCGCGGCCTTGCCGAGATCGGTATAGGCCTTGCCAACCTCCGGGTATTGCTCGACGAAGTCGGTGAAGTGCTTGGGGAGTTTGGCCATGCATCCATTGTGGTTCACTGGAACCATGCGACGACGCTTAGGGGCGACGCCTGGCAGCAGCCGCCCACCTTCCGCGTCCCTTGAGCTTCCGCCTTAGGGTCCGCAGATTCGGGAGACTACGAGGCCATGAACGAAGTTGAAGCGGTGATCCTGACGGGAGGCGCGAGCCGGAGGATGGGAAAGGACAAGGCGAAGCTGGTCGTCGCGGGCGAGCCATTGGCCGCGCGGATCGCCGGCCTGATCGCGACCCAGGGCGTCCCGGTCACGGTGGCGGGACGCGAGCCCATCGCCAGCCACGCCTTTCTCGAGGACGGTGAATCCTTTGCGGGCCCGCTCTCCGCACTCGCGACTTTCCAGCCGAAAGCCGAGTTCGTCTTCGTCGCGTCGTGCGATCTGCCCGGCTTCGATCCTCGGCTGATTGCGATGCTGGCGAACGGAATCGGCGCTCACCAGGCAGCGGTACCCATGGCGGGCGGCCGCGCCCAGCCGCTGTGTGCTCTGTACCGAGCTTCGGCGTTCGCGGAGGCGGCCCGCCTCGCCGCAGTCGGTGAGCGGAGGGTCATGGCCTGGCTAGCCTGCTTGGACTGGACGCCGGTCGAGGATATCGAGCCGGCCTGGCTCGCCAACGTCAACACGCCCGACGACCTGCGGGAGTTCCCGGTTTCTTGACCCTGATTCGAGGTAGCTCTCGGCTTTCAACCGGCGTCCGGCTTTCGGGGAATGACGGCTTACCAGCCCTCGTTCGAGATCTCTAGTGACGAATTGAGGTTCGGCCCTGATGCTCTCCCAAGCATCGAAGCAGATCCGGTGCAAGGCAACTCCTTAGCGCCATCCGCATCCTGATAGAGGCTGTCATTTGAGATTTGACATTTGAGATTTGCGCCTTAGGCTCTTCCTATTCACCGGAGGCAGCCCGATGCAATGGAGGGCATAGCTAATCTGCGGAGCGAACGATGCCCATGCCTTCCGGGCGTCGCAGGACGAATCGCGATTTATCGACGGCGAGCAGTCCCTCCAACTCCCAGCGCTCGAGCAGCCGGATCGCCTGCTCCGGCGAGCCGGCGATGTCGGCCACGTCTCGCCGGGAGACGGGGACCTCCAATTCGATTCCCTCGCTCGTCGCCCGGCCGTAGGAATCGGCGAGGACTCGCAGAACCGCCTCCAGCCTCTCTTCAGGTTCGAGCGACGACAGGCAGGCGGCCAGCGTACGCGATCTTCTCAGACGGGACTGCAGATCCTCGACGATTTCGCTCATCCGGCTGTCCGTGAAAGCGGAGCGCGCTTCCCTCGCCGGGATCTTCAGATACCAGCAGTTGGTCGCGGCGGTCGCGGTCAGAGGCAGGCTCTTTCCTTGAAGAACCGCGATCAAGCCGAAAGTCTGACCCGGGCCTAGAAGCTCGACGGTCAGGCTCTGCCGGTTGGGCATTTTTTGGCTGGTGATCACGAATCCCACTCCCACGACCGAGCAGAACTCCGCCGGCGAGCCCTCCGCCCAGATCATCTGTCCCTTTTCGGCGTAGGCCATGAAGGACTTGGAAGCCAGCCGGTTCAGAGTCTCGGTCGTCAGGCAGCCGAATGCGCGGCAACGGGCGACGACTTCGCCGTTGTCCGGCCGTTCCGGAATCGCGTCAAGCGACACCGGTCTCATTCCGTTAGGGGAGGGTTGGGGCACCGGTCTCATCTTAGGCGGCGGGACGCGGCGCAGCTATGACGCGAGTCATAGGATTGCTCGATCTGGGCAATCCAGCCATCCGGCAATCTTGGTACGCTGCAAGCGATGCCGCGTCGTACGAAGATCGTCTGCACGCTCGGGCCGGCCGTGGACAGCCGCGAGAAGATTCGGGAGTTGATTCACGCGGGCATGAACGTGGCCCGGCTCAATTGCAGCCACGGGAACTGGGACACGATGCGGAGGTGGATCGGTTGGATCCGCGACTGCTGCGCCGATCTGACGCCGGTCGCCGTTCTCGCCGATCTTCAAGGCCCGAAGTTCAGGCTTGGCCCCCTTGCCGGCAGAACGCTCGACCTTAAAGCCGGCCGCACGGTAACCCTGGGCCAGACCGAACAACCCGATGCGGGCATCGAGCTTCCGATCTCGCAGCAAGAGATCCTGAAGGCCATCGGCGTGGGCGGGCGCCTGCTCCTCGGCGACGGCAACGTCGAGCTGAGGGTCACCGAGCAGGACGGCTTTCGCTTCGTCGCCAAGGTCGTCAGCGGCGGACAGGTCAAGAGCAATCAGGGCGTCACGCTTGTGGGACGCGTGTTCGACGTCTCACCCATCACCGAAAAGGACTGCGCGGATATCGAGGCGGCCCTCGACGCGGACGTCGACTATATCGCACTCAGCTACGTGAAATGCGCGCAGGACATCCGCGACCTCAGGCGGATCGTGGACGAGAAGAACCCGAAGGTCAAGCTTTGCGCGAAAATCGAGACCCGCGAAGGCTTCCTCGACCTCGACGGCATCTTGGAATGCGTCGACCTCGTCATGGTGGCGCGCGGCGATCTCGGCCTGCAGATGGATATCGAGGATGTCCCGATCGTGCAGAAGAGGATGATCCACCGCTGCGCGGAGTACGGCAAGCCGGTCATCACCGCGACCCAGATGCTGGAAAGCATGATGGTGAATCCGCGGCCCACACGCGCCGAGGCGACGGATATCGCGAACGCGGTGCTCGACGGCACGGACGCTCTCATGTTGAGCGGCGAGACGGCGAGCGGGGCCTTTCCCGTCGAATGCGTCAAGACGATGGCGCGGATCGCGGAGAAGGCGGAGAAGCTGTTCGACCGAAGCCGGATCGAGAGCGACTTTAAGCGCAGGATCGGCGAGGCGGTGAGCCATACCGAAGCGGTCGCGCATGCCGTCGCGGAGCTTGCCGCGCTGACCAAGCCGGCCGCGATCGTGACGAACACGACGAGCGGCCAGACGGCGCGCCTGGTCAGCAAGTTCCGCCCGCGGGTACCGATTCTCTGCGCGACTTATGATCCCCACACCCAGGCACAGATGGCGGTCGTCTGGGGCGTCGAGGCCGTTCACGTTCCCGCGCCCAAGACGACGGAGGAGGGCGTGCGGCAGGCGGTCGAGGCGTTCGTGGCGCGCAAGCGGATCAAACCGGGGGACCACGTGATCGTCACGGCCGGGGTCCCCGCCGGCCAGCCCGGGAATACGAACATGATCCTGATGCACAAGGTGGACGGGAGCTGATCTGGAACTCCGTCCCAAAACGCCAAACGCCGAACGCCGTTTCATCTCCCGTTGAGAGCCTTCTCATGAGAACTAGCTGGGGGGCGCGCTCAGGCAACCGATTGGTCGTCATTCGTTCTCTCCGCCTTTCGTCCCTCCTCCGCCGACACGCTCAAGGCCCTCTGGGAGGTGTTTCTTTACCTGTTGCCCACCGCAACCGCCGTCTGTTCCGGGTTGCGAGTGACGACCTAAACCCCGAGTAATCAGCCACGGATTCGCCGCGCGCCACGGGGCATGGCGGGGCAGCGCCATTCGTCAAGAGAGCGGGCCAGGGATGGCTTCCGAGGGTCTGCCACTGACGCTTTCCAAATAATCGATGGCAACTCAATGCAATGCGACGCTTTCCTGGCGTTCTATAATATGGAATACCAAGTGGGGGCGAACGGGTTCGACAGGGCCGGTTCGACTTCTGATTGCGAGCCGTGGATCCTCGTTGGCCACGATAAAAACGAGGGAAAAAGCAAAAGCGAATAACAACTTCGCCTTCGCGGCGTAAGACCCGCGAGGTCCGCCCTCCTCGAGCCTGTAGGGGAGAGTTCGGGCCTGATCAAATCAGGATCGGCCGGCTAGCTTCTGTTCGTAGCGAACCAGCTTAAAACCAATCGGACTGGACGACCGCTCAGGCGACCCCGGCAGAGAGCAGCGTCGAGAAAGGTACCGGGGAGACGCTCGTGGTAATCGGAGGGGCGACGGTTTTGGAAGGGAGTTCAACTCTCCCCGCCTCCACCAGTTTTTTGATGGGCTGACAACAGCCGCTACTTGGCAAAGGCCAGCACCTCGATCAGGTGGCGGCCAGTGTTCGCCGAATTCGAGGTCATCGTCACCCGAATGAACCGCGCCTTACGCGGCTTGAATTCGCATGGATAGCCCTTGACCGTCGCCAAATCCGTGTTGTCCCTTCGGTCGGCAACCGTCGTCCAATTCCTCCCGTCGACCGACAGCGAGACCAAGAAGCCGTAATATCGCTTGTCGCCGTAGTACGGCACGACCACGATCCGGCCTACGTTCGTCGGCTTCTCGAGATCTACCTGCCACCATGGCGCCGGGTCGTTCGCGATCTTCACGTCGGTAGACCAGTAGGCGTCGGGATTCGTCCGCACGCCGTCGTTCGCGAGATCCGGATCGCTGCCGCTGGAGCAGGAGGAGGGCTTGTCGGTGGTGAGGCTGATCTCTTTGCCGGTCATGTCCTTTTCTTCCGCGATCTTGAGCTGGCGGTACTTGGCTACGACGGCCGCGAAGTCCCACCGCTCGCTCTGCGGCTTCCGCATCTCGACGGCAAGGCCGGGGACAGGATGCAAGAGCGGGCGGTTCGCGGGAAGGTGAAGGACGATCCGGGCGGGCAAGTTCCGCTTCGGCGGATCCATCGCGACCTCGACTCCGTGTTGGCGGCCGCGAATCGTCAGGTTCAGCATGCCGTACTCGGTGGGCAGGCGCTCGATGCGGATCTCCTTGCCGTTCGAGAGCCACCAGTCGGGCACGGCCGTCAGCAGGTGAAGCTCTCCAGCCTGCTCGTGCACGAGCATATGGCGGAAGAGGAACGCGTAGTTGGCGGCGCCGGTGACGTGGGGGATCGTGTCGCCCCAGGCCTTGTTCCGCTTGTAGTAGATGCCCTCCGGGAAGGCGTGGGTCGAGCTGGAGTGGAGAAGGTACCAGTAGAAGTCCTCCACGACTCGCTCGCGGTTGCCCTCGACAAGGTCGCTCATGACCGCGTACGCGCCCGCGTAGGGATGGATCACATCGGGCTGGCCGTTCCACTTCATGATGCCTTCCGCGGAGTCCTTGCGCACCCGCTCGACGTTCGCGGCCACCCGGGGGTCGTTCGCGGCGAAGAGCGGCGTCGGCCACAGCTCTTCGAGGTTGCCCCAGTCGGTCCCGACTCCCTCCCAGCTTGGCGGGAAATAGGCGAGACCGGTGGCCCTCCAGGCTTTTTCGATCGCCGATCGGTAGTCCGCGGCCTCCTTCTCCAGCGCCTCGGCGTCCTCAGTCTTCCCGATGGCGCGAGCGGCGTCGGCCGTGCACAGGATGCCGCGCAAATTCCACAGATCGTAGCCGACGATGTGGTGCTTCCCGTCCCAAAGGAATTCGCCGTCGGCGGGAGCGGCGGGCAGCAGGCCGGTTGGCTCGTCGTGGCGGGCCTTGATCGTCCAGTCGGCGCCGCGTTTCATGGCGGGGTAGACGCCTTTTAGCCACTCGGAGTCGCGCGTGAAGGCGTAGTACTGCCAGAGCGCCCACTGAGCCTGCCCGTTGGCGTCCCATTGCCGAGCCTGCGACTCGAACCGCCCGTCGGCAAGCTGATGCGCCGGATAGGATTCGAGGGCCCGGCGCGCGATGTCGAAGAGACCGGCTTCCTCCAGTTCGAGAATCTGGTAGGCGCCATCGCGGATGTAGAACTCGTCGTAGAAGCCCTCGCCGCCCTTCACCACGCCCTTGTCGAGAGCGATGAGTTGAGTCACGTGGGCGAACCGGAGGGTGTCGTTCGCCTTGGGTTCAGGAACGCTGATGCTCGCAGCGCGGCTGGCGACGCCTTGCCAGTAGCCGATCGTCCGG
>DATJYD010000314.1:0-2406 GCA_035499755.1 Fimbriimonadaceae bacterium | reverse complement strand
GCTGTGCAATGCCATGAAGCGGCCTCAAAGGCGCTGCTTACGGCGAAGGCAGATCGGCGTACTTCGCCCTCACCGGCGCAAGCTGCCCCCAGCGAGGCTCGAACTTGGACAGACTCAGGTTCTTCCGCTTGACCACCGTCTCGCAAGCCGTCCTGACGTTCGATTCCATCCACTGCATGAATTCGTCCTCGCCGATGCCGTTGTTCAGGTAGAGATCAAGCATTCGCGTCAGGATTTCGTTGAAGCGCAGGTCGAAGGTGTAGAGCCACTTCGTGGTCGTGTAACGCCGCTGGAGGAACTTGTCGAACGGCAGTAGTTCGGAGTGAGGATCGACGCCGACGACGTTGGGCAGGAAGGCGGTGATCTCGTTGACCACCCGGTCAACATTTCGCGGAACGGTCAGGAATTGCAGGAACGCGATCGTCCGCTTGAGCTTCTCAGAAGTCGCCGGATCGTGAGTGTCGTTGAAGGCGCTGTTCGTTACCGAGAATTGGGTTCCGGAGCCGCCGATGACGACCATCGGATGCCCGTCCGCGAACCGGTCGTACGAGCGCGGAATCGCCGTCAGGTAGAAGACGCCCCAGTGGAAGCCCACATCGGGGTCGCGCATGAGCTGGTTGACCATCCAGCTTCCCGTCCAGTACATCGCTCCCTCTTGGGATATGAACATCCGGTCGAGTTGCGTCGAGGACATGTCCTTCTCGAAGTAGGGCCGCCAAGCCTTCAGGATCCGGAAAGTCTCGACGTAGCGCGGGTCGCGATCGGTGAAAAAGCCCTTGCTGTTGAGGAAGGCGATCTCGTCCCAGTCGAGGTAGCCGGGCTGGTAGGCGTCGCGCTTGGGGTCCTTGGTGAGATCGATGCCGGGGACGATCGACTGATACATCTGGTCGAAGATGAGGTCGAGCCCCCAGTCGGCGATCGAGATGGCGGCGACGATCATGGGAATCAGGCCGGCTTTCTTGATCTTCTCCTCGACCTGGATGAGCTCGTTCCAATCCCGGGGGACGCTGAGCCCGAGCCGGCTGAAGATGTCCTTGTTGTAGAAGATGCCGGTCTCCACCATGTCGTAGGTGATGCAGTACATCTTTCCGTCGGGGGCAGCCTTGCCGCGGCTGATCGCCTGATACTTGAATTGGTCCCACCAGTGGGCGCTTCCCGGCCGGCCTTTGGGGATAAACGGGTTGGGCTTGTCCAAGTAGTCGTCGAGAGACGCGTACCAGCCCTTCTGGACGTCCTCCCACACGTCTTCGACGTTCACATTGATGATCTCCGGCGCCTGCTCGGCGGCGAGCTGGGTGATCAGGTATTCGCGCTGGCCGACGGGCGCCTCTGTGAACTCGATGTGAGTGTCGGGATAGAGCTTTTCGAACTCGGCGGCGACGACGTAGAGGCCCTTCAGGGGCTTTCCGAGATCCATCGGACGGCGACCCGGCATGTAGATTCCCGGCGCGAAGCGGATCGTGTATTTGCGGGGCGGTCCCGACTCGGCGGTCTGCGTGCCTCCCTCCGTCTTGTCGCCCTCGCGCGGCCACAGCGCCCAGGCGCCGATGAGGATCACGAGGATGAGCGAGACGTAGCGGAACAACGTGGGTTCAGTCTACAACGGCGGCGGTGTACGCCGTGAAGCGCAAGCTTAGCGAGCGCGGGGGGCTGCGTCATTCTGAGGCGAAGCGTGAGTCTTGCGAGCGCTTGCGAAGAACCGCGGACCGCGGCGCGGGGTGTGGAATCCGAGGTCCTTCGCCTGCGAGGCTCGCACGGCTCGCCTAAGGCTCAGGATGACGGTATGGCTCGCGTTGAGGCGTTGAGGCGCTGAGGCGCTTGGGCGAGCGTCGTTCTGAGGCGAAGCGTGAGTCTTGCGAGCGCTGGAGCGAAGAACCTCGGATCCCGGCGCGGGGTGTGGAATCCGAGGTCCATCGCCTGCGAGGCTCGCACGGCTCGCCTTCAGGCTTCAGGATGACGGCGAAGGGTAAATGCCGCTAGAATTGGCGCATGCGGATTCGCTTGCTCCTTGTCGTGCTTCTTCTCCTGGCCTGTCTTTGCTCCGCCCACGCGCAAACGCAAACCGCGAAGCGGACGGGCGGGATGCTGTTCGGCGTTCAGGCGTGGACGTTCAGCCATTACACGACGATGGAGGCGATCGAGAAGGTGGTGCAGGCGGGTGGGACGAACATCGAGCTGTTTCCGGGGCAGGATCTCGGCAAGGACTTTCCCGGCGTGAAGATCGGGCCGGATATGGGCGAGGCGGCGACGGCGGCGTTGAAGGCTCAGCTTGCCAAGTACGGGGTCAACGTGGTCGCCTACGGCGTAACGGGAATCAGCAAGAACGAGGACGAGGCGCGCAAGCTCTTCACCTGGGCGAAGTCGCTCGGGATCGGCATCATCAACACCGAATCGACGGACGCGATC
>DATJYD010000313.1:0-3436 GCA_035499755.1 Fimbriimonadaceae bacterium | reverse complement strand
TTTCCTGGGCGCCGGCCAGAACGAGAATCGTGGCGAGGATTGGCCCGATGCAGGGTGTCCAGCCAAAGGCAAAAGCAAAGCCGACGGCGAAGGAGCCGACTGCGCTGGAACCGCCCTTGACGTCGTGCAAGCGCTTATCTGCGTAGAGAGCTTTGATCTTCAGGATACCCGTGAGGTGTAGCCCGAAGATGATGACGATGATTCCGGCGATCTTCGAGAGCAGGGAATGATATTCATTGGCGAGCTGGCCAACACTGGTGGCCACGGCTCCCAGGGCGATAAACACCACGCTGAAGCCAAGCACAAAGGTCACAGAATGGAGCATGACCGTGCCCAGCACGCGACGCTCTGACGATTGCAGGTCCTCGACGCTGGAACCCGAGATGAGAGAAACGTATCCCGGCACCAGCGGAAGCACACACGGCGACAGGAACGAAAGCACCCCCGCCAGGAAGGCGGCAAGGGGGAGGGGAAGGTTGTGCATGGCTCATTGTACCAATGGGGGCCGAAACCGGGTCACGAAAGCGCTGTTGTCGATTGTTCGCGTGGAGATCCGGTCTCCACCGGCCGCAACTGGGACAAGGTATTCGACTGTGCCACGGCGCGTCCGTTAGCGAAGACAGGTTTGCGCAGCCCCGACCAGGTTTCGGAGATGACGATCGAATCCCCCGGGTTATGCGGATCGTATTTGACCGAAGCAGGCAGCCCCAGCCGGCAGGAGTAGAGATCGATGAACTGGCGCAGGTAGGTGACGTCCTGCGAGGCCTCGTAGGTAACACCTGCAACGTCATACGTGTAGACGAGCAACGTCATCTGCTGGCCGGAGCTATCGTCCTCCAACTCCAGAACGTCGACGATATTGCCGTCGATGATGCGGCCGCCGCGCGTCAGATCGGTGCGCCGTTCACGTTCCAGTTGCTCGGGCGACTTCTTGTTTTTGCGCGAGAGCAGCGCGTAGCCCACGATGGCGGCTGTAGCGCCAAACGCGAGTACCGGGTAAAGCCGAAAGGAGTTCATGGAATGGCCGGCAAAGCCTACAGTCTTGAGATTCAAGATAGCGGGAGAAGCAGCCAGGAAACAAGAAAATTCGGAGACCGAAAAGCCCGGTTCAATCGCGGTCGACAACCGGATTGCGGAGCGTACCGATGTTTTCGACCGAAACCTCCACCACATCGCCTGCATTCAGAGGCCCGACTCCGACGGGAGTTCCGGTGGCGAGCAGGTCACCAGGCTCGAGGGTCATGACCTGGCTGATGTAGCGGATCAGCAGATCCAGCGGGAAGAGGAAGTCGGAGGTGGTGCCGTCTTGCCGGAGGTCGCCATTGACACGGCTCTGGACGCGAACGCCTTTCCACGGATCCAGACCCTCCGCCACGACCGGGCCGACCGGGCAGAAGGTGTCGAAGCCCTTGGCGCGGGTCCATTGCCCGTCCTTGTTTTGCAAGTCGCGCGCGGTGACGTCGTTAACGCAGGTATAGCCCAGAATGTAGCGGCGTACGTCGTCGTCTTCCGTCAGGAGATGACACGGTTCGCCGATCACGACAGCGAGCTCTCCCTCGTAGTCGACGCGCTGCGAGAGCGAGTTTGGCCGGCGAATCTCTTCTCCCGGACCGATGATCGAGGAGGGCGGTTTCAGAAAGAAGAGCGGCTCCGTCGGGATGGGATGATTGAGTTCCTTGGCATGCTCGCGATAGTTGCGGCCTATGCAGACGATCTTGGTAGGCTCAACTGGAGCAAGCAGGCGAACGGCGCTCAACAAAATTTGCGTCTTATCAGCTTTCTTGAAGTCGGAGAACGACCGTGGGGTGCGATCACGGACGCGAGTCACGACTGGGCTACCCGCCACATCCTCGATTAATCCATACCCTGTCGAGCCTTGATATTCGAAGCGGCAGTATGACATGAAGACTCCTTGCGGTACGACCGTATCGTCTCCGTAAGACTCCACAGTCCACGGAGCCTGCGTCGTGACCGGGTGTCGCCGCTAAAGCGGCTCCGGTTTTAATTTGCCCACTTGACCACGGGCTTACGCCCACGGCCAACACAAATGGCGCCGCTCGGCGGCTTGACCGTTCCCATCTCGCACAGTCTACTTGGCAGGCACCGTTTCCGTCGCTCTCGACGAGCGCGGGCTCTCGTTGCCTCGTGCGTCTACAGCGGTAACGACGTAGAAGTACTGCGTTCCCGCCTGCACAGCTTCGTCGCGGTACGACGAAGTCTGGATGAGTTGCGTATTCAGCTTCTGAGGCTGCGTCCCTGAAGTCCAGCGATAGACGTTGTAGCCCGCAAGATCGCTTTCCAGATTAGGAGCCCAGGTGAGGTCGATGAACGGCTTCTGGCCTACGCTGGAGAAGACGGCCTGCAGTCCGGCGGGCTGCCCCGGCGGATAGATGTCGCGGGCGAGGATCTCGACTGGCTCGGAATCATCTCCCTCGACTGAACCTTTCTGCCTGCCTACGTGAACCTCGCTCACCGTGGTTATGCGGTACTCATACTTCTGCTCCCAGCTGAAAGTCTTGTCGAGATAGGAGCCGTTTGCGGAAGGCTCGACATCGTCGAGCGCGATGTAGCCGGGAGCTCCCACCGGCCGCCGCATGATGCGGTAGAGATAGGTCACACCCGCCGGGGGGACGGGCGGGGTAGGGCCTGACCAGGAGACGGTCACACCCTGAGCGCTGACTGTTGCCGTGAGCTCTTGTGGTGCGGCGATCGTTGGCGCAATCGGGACGGCCACCTGATTGGAGAGTCCCGCGCTGCGGCCGTGGGAATTGACTTCTTCGACGGCGTACATAACGAAGCCGGCCGGATTTGCCACGCCCAACTCATAGGGCAGCTTGTCCACGTAGTGAATCATCTGCCCACCCGGCGGCTGCTCGCCCTTTTCCTTCTCAGGCGGCCGAGGTGTGGGTGGCGTGATCTCGGCGACTACCGTACAGGTCGCCATCAGCGTGGTTCCCTCATTGCGGCAGACGCGTGTGATGGGGTTGCGCTTGACGTTGGTGTGATCGGTGTTCTTCCGCGGGAGGGTCCAGTTAAGGTTGACCTTGTCGCCGCGCCGCGAGGCCGTCAGATCGTCGACCGGTCGAGCCAGATTCAGCGACGGCAGCGAGGGCGCTCCGGGAGTTCCGCATCCGGAAAGCACCACGATGATCAGAAGACTCCCGATTAAGCCGCCGATCCGCTGTTTCATGGAAGCTAACAGGGTAACAAATTCAGAAAAAGCCGGGGCGAGGGTGCGACCTCTGTGTCTCCGTGCCTCTGTGGTATTCAGCTCTGATGACTTGCCGCACCCGGTGCCTTTCTGTTTGAATCTGAGTCGCGCATTGATTTCACGACTCCCGGGAGCGTTACCCTGGCGAACCAAATCTTCGCTTGCAAGTCCATTGACAAGCTGATCTCCGAATCGGAGCAACCCGAGCATCGCCTGAAGAAGACG
>DATJYD010000312.1:0-2125 GCA_035499755.1 Fimbriimonadaceae bacterium | reverse complement strand
AGCCCGACGTATCCCCCGATCGCCGCTCCGATCCAGTGCCGCGGCGACGATGGCCCCGCGCCGGCCGAGATCAGCCGATAGATCCCCCAGCCCGTGAAGGGCATCACGATGGCCATCGACAGGCAGTTCGCACCGAGCGCGGTCACCCCGCCGTCGCCGAACATCAGAGCCTGGACGAGCAGCACAAGAGAAACCGCGAGCACGGCTTCCCAGGGTCCGAGGAGAACGGCGAGGAGAACGCTCCCCACCGCATGCGCGGTCGTACCTCCCGGGACGGGGACGTTGAACATCATCACGACGAAGCAGAAGGCGGCGCCGAGAGCGAGGAAGGGAACCCGGCTGCTCGCGAGGCTTCGTTTGACCTTAGCGGAGGCCGCGACCCAGAAGGGAACGGCGACCGCATAGGCGGGCAGATAGGTCTGGGGCGCGAGGTAGCCGTCGGGAATGTGCATTGACGCTGAGGGCCTCTTCGCCAGGCCCGTTCTGATTGTGAACCGAATCTCGACCGCGATGCCAATCGCGGCTTCTGTGTAAGGGCTGGGACGGCCTGGTGGCCGTCGCCGATCAGACCGGCGCTTGTCAAGTCTCAGAACATGGGACACGGAAACCGTGCCACAAGGGCCGGTCGAGCGACTGGTATCTTCTTTCCTAGTGCGCAGGACCCTCTTCCTCCTCGCGGCCCTGTTCTGTCTGACCCCCTGGTCTTCGCCACCGGTCGCCCTGATCCTCGGAGCCGCGATCGCTCTGAGCCTGGGAAATCCATTTCCGAACGAGTCCAAGAACTATAGCAAGATCCTCCTCCAGGTGTCGGTTGTGCTGCTTGGATTCGCGATGGATCTGCATCAGGTGCTCGAAGCGGGCCAGAAGGGGATGGCCTTCGCGCTGATCTCTATCGCCTGCGTCTTTCTCCTCGGGTGGGGAATTCAGCGGCTGCTCAACGTTCGCCCGACGACCTCCCTGCTCGTATCCACGGGCACGGCGATCTGTGGCGGATCCGCGATCGCCGCCATGAGCTCGGCTCTCGATGCTCCGCAGGAGGACGTTTCGGTCTCGGTAGGGACGGTCTTCCTCCTGAACGCGGTTGCGCTGCTGATCTTCCCGCCCATCGGCCGGGCCCTTCGTCTCTCGCCGGACCAATTCGGGACTTGGGCGGGAATCGCAATTCACGACGTTTCCTCGGTCGTGGGCGCCGCGGCAACATTCGGCAGCGGCGCTCTCGCAACCGCGACGGCGGTGAAGCTGAGCCGGGTGCTCTATCTGATTCCGATCACTTTGCTTGCCGCATTCATCCAGTCGCGCGGCGAAGACCCGAGCCCGGGAAAGCCAAGTACGAAGGCGCCTATTCCCTGGTTCATTGGCCTCTTCCTGGTGGCTTCGCTCGCTCGGACCTATCTGCACCCGATTCAGCCTTTCGCCGACCCGGTCAAGTTGGTCGCCTCCGCTGGATTCTCACTGTCCTTGTTCCTGATCGGGTCGGGACTGACGGTGGCGACGCTGCGCCAGGTCGGCGTCCGGCCCTTGATCCAGGGCGTCGCGCTTTGGTTCTTCATCAGCGTCTCGTCGCTGGCGGTGGTCAAGGGTCTGCTCTGATACGGCCTTCGCTCGATCTTCACAAAAAACGCAAGAATCCGGCCCTATACTAACGGTCGGAGGGTCAATTATGCCGGTTGCGCAGTTGCAGAAGGCAGTGAATTGGGTCGATCGAAGAAGCTATTCGTTCGAGTCCCACTACTTGGAGGTGGACGGAGGCAAGATGCACTTCGTCGACGTGGGTGACGGGCCGCCCGTCGTATTCGTCCACGGCAACCTGACCTGGTCGTTCATGTTCCGCAACATGATCCGCGACCTTTCGATGCGTCATCGCTGCATCGCGATGGACCATATAGGCTTCGGCCTTTCCGATAAGCCGCCGCATTGGGGCTACACGCCCGAGCTGCACGCTCGGAACTTCGCCAGGCTGCTCGAGCACCTGATGATTCCCCCGTTCACGCTCGTCGTGCACGGCTTCGGCGGCCCGATCGGGATCTCCTACGCGATCGAGAATCCGGCCCACGTTTCCAACCTGGTAGTGATGAACTCGTGGATGTGGTCCCTGAAGGAGCATCAGCCGGCTAAGAAGTACGAC
>DATJYD010000311.1:0-8634 GCA_035499755.1 Fimbriimonadaceae bacterium | reverse complement strand
AGAACGTAAGCCTGCTCGGGATCGCGGCGGCGGGGGTTGCGTTCGTCACCTACAGCGGGCACTTCGCCGACCTTTCGGTGCCCGCGGTAATGGCGCTGTCCGGGATCGTCAGCGTTTCGGCGCTCCGGTGGGGCTTGCTTCCCGCGGCGCTGGCGGGCATTGGGGCGGGGGTTGGGGTAGGGGTCGTCAACGGATTGGTGATCGGGCGGCTTCGCGCGAATCCGATCATCTGGACGTTGGTTACGGGTGCGGCCGGGAGCGGCCTGATCCGCTGGGCTTTCAGCAACACGCAGGCTTATCCGAGGACGGACACGGAAGCCGGCCGGGCCTTCGTCGCTCTCTTCGGGGAGCGGATCGCGGGGGTACCGCTGACGGTCCTGATTCTCGCCGCGATGATCGCGGCCGGCCAGATCCTGCTCGCGCGGACCAAGTTCGGGGCCCGGCTCAAGCTGACCGGCTCCTCCTACGAAGCCGCCAGGATGACGGGAATCGACACCCGGCGGATCGTGCTGGCGGTATTCATGTTGTCCGCCTTCGCGGCTTCGGTCGCGGGGATCTTGCTCGCCTCTTTGAACCGGCTGGGGGCGGAGTACATCGGCAAGGGCTACGACTTTACATCGGTCACGGCGGTCGTTCTCGGGGGCGTGACGCTGACCGGCGGGCGCGGCAGCTTGTTCGGAGTCCTCGGAGGGGTGCTCGCGATCGGCCTGATCGAGACGGTGCTGACTTTGAACGGGGTGGGCGTCGACTGGCAGGAGGTCGTCAAAGGCGCTCTCTTCATCCTCGTGGTGGGCTCGAGCGCCTACCTGGCGAGGGCTCGGGGGCGGGACGATGCCTAGGAATCCAGTGGGCGACGCCTTTCGCAGATACGCGGTCTATGGGCTGCTGGTCCTCGTGTTCGGGACGATGTCGGTTCTCGCGCCGCGCTTCCTGACGCTCGACAATCAGTCGGCGCTGCTCAAGACGGCGAGCCTTCATGTCTTGCCGGCGATCGGGTTCACGCTCGTGCTCGCGCTCGGGCAACTCGATCTCTCGTTCGCCACGGTCATGACGCTTGGCGGGATGCTGACGATCGGACTCGAACCGCGCCATGGATGGATCGGCAGCATCGCGGCGGCTCTGGCCTGCGGGCTGGGAATCGGCGCGATCAACGGCCTTCTCGTCACGAAGGCCAAAGTCAACTCGTTTATCGCGACGCTTGGCACCTTGACGATCATCCAGGGCGTTGTGAACATCTACTGCGGGGGGAACACGCTGAACGTCGACGATTACGGAGTCTATCAATGGCTCGATCAGGGGGGCCTGATCGCGCCGCCGGTTCTCATCGCCTTCGCGGCGGCGGCGCTGTTCGAAGTGGTTCTCCAGCGCACGAGGTTTGGCCTCAACCTACAGTTGACGGGAGGAAACCCGGCCGCGGCGTGGGCGGCGGGGATCGGCACGGGCGCAGCCACGGTCGCGGCCTTCGCGCTCTCCGGGCTGCTCGCGGCGGCGGGAGGGGCGCTAGCGGCGGCGAAGAACATCTCGGCGACGCCCAAGATGGGCAACGAGTCGCTGATGCTGGTCATCGCGGCGGTCATCGTGGGAGGCACGTCGATGAAGGGGGGAAAAGGGTCGATCGTGGGCAGCGTGGGCGCGGTCCTGACGCTGTGCGCGATTACGAACGGCCTGAGCCTTCTCGGTTTGGGTCAGGAGACGATGTCGATCGTCAACGGCGCGGTGCTCGCTGTTCTGGTTCTCGCGGAAGCGATCGCGACGAACCGGCGGGAGCGCATGAAGGGGCAGCGCGCAGAACTCCTGGGCTGAGCCCCTGAGGCGTGATTGGCGCACGTCTCTCGAAGCGACAGCTTACGCGGCGGAGGGCGCCTGCCGACGCGAGGTGATGACGTATGCGTGTGCATGAAACTCACTACTTACGAAGTCGGGCGGCTTGAGGTAACACGGCGCCGGGTATCCCGGGAGGAACGAATTGAAGCTCCACTTTTGGCTCGTCGCCGCCGTCGCAGTCGCACTGTCCGGCTGCCGACCCAGTTCAAGCACTCCAACCGCGAGCGCGGCCAAGGTCGATGTGCTGGCGCTGAAGGGGACGGACCACCAGCCGCTCATCCTGATCGACGACACGCCGACGACGATTCCCCCCCGCCCGGCACAACCGGACGCGCTGCCCGAGGAGGATCCCCTTCACTGGTACGACATCGAATACTCGGGCTGGAACACGAAGAAGCTGGACATGCCGAAGTCGCCGGGGAACGGCCCGGCCGGGAAGCGCGTGCTCTGCCTGCGCTTCATGGATCACCCTTATCTGACCGCCTACAGCCATGGCATGCAGGAGATCGCGGATGCGTATGGGATCAAGCTGGAGACCCGCGTCGCGAACAACGAGACGAGCGTCCAGGCGGAGCAAGTCGATCAGGCGATCAGCGAGCGGCCGGATCTCGTGATCATCACGCCGGTCGATTCGAAGGCAGTCGTGCCGCTGCTGAGGAAGCTCCACTCGGCGGGGATCCCGGTGATCGCAAGCAACCTCATACCGGAAGAGGAAGGCATGAAGTACGTGCTGACCTGGACCGGCCCCGACGACTGGGGTCAGTTCCGGATGCTGGCCCGCGAGTTCGCCAAGAAGCTCAATTACGAGGGCGGATACTGCGTTGTGCGGCACATGCAGGGAAGCTCCTGCTTCCTTTCCCGAACCAACGGCCCAATCAGCGAACTGGCGAAGGTCGCTCCGAAGATGAAGTGCCTCGACATGCAGGCGACTCAGCTTCAGGCGGAGGAGACGATGCAGGTCGTGTCGGACTGGATCACCCGATTCGGCCCCCAGCTCAAGGGCATCATCAGCGCGGACGACTCGGGCGCCATGAACGGGATCGCGCAGGCAATCAGGAAGTCTGGCCGCAAAGACATCGTGGTGGTGGCGGCGGGAAACAGCAAGGTCGGGATGGACTTCCTGAAATCCGGCGATCTTTACGCGATGACCTACCAGTCCGCGGAGGCGGATGGGGCATTGCCGATGTACCTCGCGGCCCAATGGTTCAGCGGGAAGCCGATCGACAAGCCGACCTACTTCCTGCCGCGGAAGATCATCACGAAGGCGAACGTCGATCAGTTCCTGCCGGCTCAGTGGTAGCTTTGCGTTTGCTGTAGGAGAGCCCCGGGGTCTTGGTCTGAACCGGTCGGGAGGGCTTGCGCGGCTTGGCTTTGGCGTGTTAGGAGAGCCCCGGGGTCTTGGACTGAACCGGTCGGAGGGCTTGCGCGGCTTGGGACCCCAGGGCATGGGTTTGGCGTGTTAGGAGAGCCCCGGGGTCTTGGTCTGAACCGGTCGGAGGGCTTGCGCGGCTCGGGACCCCAGGGCATGGGTTGGGCAATCTTGTCCTTTGAAGGTTCTAAGCAAGGTCCTGAGAGCCCTTTAAGGATTGCGGCCCGGTATGTGCCCTACAATCAGGGCACGCCTCGAAAGGGCGGCAACCCGGAGCCAGGGTCGGAGGGCCCAGGCAAAGGTCCCGAACCTGAAGACGGCGTGAAAGCAGCGATCTTTCTTGCGACGGCGAAGTTTCAGCTTGGCAGAGAGTGGCCCAACGGAGGGCCTGAGGAGACGACGATGAAACTGAGAACGACTTTGGCGATTGCCGCGATCGCGGCCCTGACGACCCTACCGTTCAGCGCGCCCGCCCAAGGCCGGGGACATGATAACAACAACCCGCCGGTCGAACACCACGATCCTCCTCCCCATCAAGATCCTCCGCCGCACCAGGATCCGCCCGTCGAGCATCACGACCCGCCTCCCCATCAAGACCCGCCTCAGCACCAGGATCCGCCGGTCGAACACCACGACCCGCCGCCCCACCAAGATCCTCCGCCGCACCAGGATCCGCCGGTCGAGCATCACGACCCGCCTCCCCACCAAGATCCGCCTCAGCACATCAACCCTCCGGCGGAGCACCATGATCCGCCGGCGCAGGGCAACGGGCTTACTCGCGGGGGACAGCTCCACCAACAGGGTGGGGGCATTCAACCGCAAAGGCCAACGAAAGGAACCGGTTCGACGCCGGTGAAGATCCTGCCCGTGTCCGGCGGCAACGGAGCGCGCCCGGTCATCGGGCCGACCGGCTCGCACATCGTTCCTTCTCGGATCGACGTCGCCCAGTTCGCAAGGAACCCGCAAAGGCCGGAGGGAACGGGCAGCCACGCCATCACGAAGAAGCCGATTCCGCCTCACTTCGACCGACCCCCGGTTCTCCATCACCCCGGCAACGGCTGCCGCGACGGCTACTATGCGTACCAGGCGGGCTGGCTTGACTGCTTCTTCGCCTTCGACTTCTACTTCTTCGAGTACAACGCGAACGCCTGCGTCGCCTCGCCCTGGTACTACTATCCGGACGAGCCGGCCTACGTGAACATCGATCGGACAAGCCCGGAGACGGCTCCGGGCACCGAGGCCTTCCAGCCCTTCGACTGGCGCTCGCCGACCGAGGATCAGCCGGGCTCCAATGCCTACTACCTGGATACGGCGATCGGCGAACTCGTTTCGGTCTATGAGGACGAGGATGTCAAGGCCCTCGATGCCCTCGTTCCGAGCGGCTACAAAGTCAGCGTGAATCTGGACGGAGGCGACGGCTACGATCTGTCGAGCGACGATTTCCACGATCTGATGCTCGACAACGCCACGACGACGAAGACCGAGGGGTTCGCTATCGCCGGGGTCTACGTTGCCCAAGACGAGGCGAAGGTTCTGGCGATCCACACGTTCACCAAGCCGGACGGGACGACCGAGCGCCTGCTTCATACCTACGTCCTAGACCGCACGCCCAGCGGGTATGTGATCTCGAGCATCAAGGTGACCCAAGCGGCGCCCGCCTTTTAGACCGGACGCGAGGCTCTGAAGCGGCGGGAGGAGCGGCGAACGCCGCTCCTTCGTTTCTTGCCAACCTGTTCGCAAGTTAGACGATGATGCGCCTGGGAATTATGCTGACAATATTAAGCGCGAATCGTTCCTAGGCTCTTCCACAGAGTTGTCGATCCGAGTCTTACGTACCGGCCCTAATGCCAGCAGGCCCAGCCATTAGTGGTCCGTTTGGAACAAGCCCACGGGGTGCTGGTCCATTCAATGACCTTGCTATCGAAGCGTGAATTGGAGATCATCGGCCTCGCGGCGGATGGATTTGCCGACAAGGAGATCGCCGTCCGCTGCGGGATAACGATTGCTACGGTTGGAACTTACTGGAGCCGAATCCGCTCCAAGACGAACGCACTTTCGCGGACTCACGCGGTGTGCATTTGCCTGGGGGTGCGGCCTCCGATCCAGAGCATGCCCGCCGTTTCCTATCACGCGGTTGTCCGCTCCAGGCCGGTGACGCCTGGCCGCCGCTAGTCTCCCGAATACGTGATTTGTGTTATAAGCCGTCGTGCCCAATCGCAGTGTTGGGCGGCGCCCCGGGGTCTGAGCGTCGAGGTTGAAGCAGCATCGCGCGGCTTCGGACCCCAGGGCATGGCCGCACGCAAATCCGGGTCAGATCGACTACCGGGCCGCTTCTTGAACGGAGGGGAGCAGAATACTCTCGATCACGATGGAAGCCGATTTGAGCCCGGGCGAGGAGGCTTCGAGGGTGATCCTGCCGGGGTGGCTGCTGTCCCCGACGAGCGCCATGCACAGGCCGTTGAAGGCACGCCTTTGGCTTGCCTTGTCCGGCTCGTGGCTGCTCGGATCGCCGTTGCCGACTCCCACGACGTGTCCCGATCCGATCACCTTGAAGGTCACGAGGTTGTCGGCGGTCGGAACGACGCGCCCCTTCGCATCCACGATCTCGACCTCGACCGGTGACAGATCCTCCTGATCGGCGAGGATCTTTCTCACGTCGGTCTTCAGCCGGATCGCGGCCGGCTCGCCGGTGGTGTCGACTTGGGCCGTTGCGGCATTCCTCCGAGCCGAGGCTTTGGCGGCGGAGCCGCCGACACCCGGAGTGATCCCCCCTAGATCCGAGTAGGCCTTCGCCACGAGCCAGCCTGGCTCATAGGGCACCTTCCATTCGCAGTGACCGTACTTCGGCATCGACTCGACGCCCAGGCTCTTTCCGTTCAGGAACAACTCCACGAAGGGCTGATTGCTGTAGACCCAGACGTCGATCGGCTGGCCCTCCTTCCCTTTCCAGTTCCAATGGGGGAGGATGTGCACGAGCGGCTTGTCGCCCCACCAGGCCTGATAGTAGAAGAAGTTGTCCTTCGGGAAGCCGCAGATATCCATGATCCCGAAGTGCGAGTTGATGCAGGGCCAGCCGTAAGGAGTCGGCTCGCCCTTGTAATCGAAGCCGGTCCAGACGAACTCGCCGGCCATGAACGGGCGGGAGGCGATCGCCGACCAGCTCTCCTCGGCCGTCTCGCCCCAACCGGGTTTATTCAGATCGTAGGCGCTCACGTAGCCGCGCTGCGGGTCGTTGGCATAGATTCCCCGCGTGCTTACCGTGCTCGCGATTTCGCTGCTGAACATGGGCAGATTCGGGAACGCGGCGTGGAAGTCGTCATAGGCGCCGATCGAGTAGTTGATTCCCTGGAGATCCTCGACGAACGTGATGCCCTGCCCCCAGCCGCCGTTCATCGCGCCGGTGCAGGGGCGGGTCGAATCGAGTTTGCGCACCGCGTTTCGCATCGCGGTGAATATCTGAGCGCCCTCCTCGGTGCCCTGGAGCGGCTCCTCGTTGAAGAGCGACCACATGACGACGCTGGGATGATTGCGATCTCGCAGAACCATGTCGCGGACTTCGCTTAGGTCGCCGGTCCCGGTCCCGGCGGCCGTCTTGGGGCTCTCGGTGTCGCCGAGGTGGCGCGTTTCGTCCATGACGAGCATGCCGAGCCGGTCACAGGCGTCGAGGAGCTCCGGCGCAGGCGGGTTATGAGAGCAACGATAGGCGTTCGAGCCCATCTCCTTGAGCTTCTTGATCCGCCATTCGAGGAGACCGTCCGGCATCGCGATCCCGACTCCGGCGTGATCCTGGTGGTTGCAGGTGCCTTTGAGCTTGACGACCTGGCCGTTCAGCACGAATCCGCGGTTCGGATCGAAATAGAAGGTTCGGATCCCGAAGGGCGTGACGATGCGATCGATGGGGTTGCCGTCCTGGAGGATCGTCGTCTCGAGCGAATACATGCTGGGGTGGTCGGGCGACCAGAGTCGAGGACTTCCGACGCCGATCGTCTCCGAGTTGTCGTGATCGCCGTGAGCGGGTACGAAGACGGAGCTGCGGTTGGTGGCGACCGGCTTGCCGTCGGGGCCAAGGATGCGCGAGACGATCACGCAGTTAGCTTCGGACGAGGTCGAGTTGTCCAGCGTCGTCCGGATCTTGACGTTGGCCTCCGCGAACGAAGGCACTTCGGTTTGGACGGAGACGCCCCAGGGGCGGACGTGAACCGGATCGGCGACGTTTAGCCAGACGTGACGGTAGATGCCGCCGCCTTCGTACCACCAACCCTCGGCCTTTCTCGGGTCGACGTGGACGGCGAGAACGTTTCGCCCGCCGAAGTTGGCGTACCGGTTGATGCCGTAGCGGAAGCCTATGTAGCCGCTGGGCCAAGTCCCGAGCTTGTGGCCGTTCAGGTAGACGGTCGCGTCGCGGTAGACGCCGTCGAAGTCGATCCAGACGCTGCGGTCGACGTACTCCTTCGGAAGGGTGAATGTCTTGCGATACCATGCGGTCGTGACGGGCAGGAAGCCGTGGCTTTCGTCGGCCGTCCGCGTGAACGTGCCGGCGACCACGTAGTCGTGGGGAAGGTGGACGATCTTCCAGTCATGGTCGTCGAAATCGGGCCGGCTCTCCTTGTCTTGGGTTGGCGGCTTCGGGACGGCCAGGTAGACCGGTCCCATGACGCCACCGGGACCATCCGTGTTCTGGACGAGGACGACGAGGTTGTTCGGCCCGGCGGCATTCCAGATGTCGCCCACCGGCATCTCGAAAGGGTCGTTCCAGCCTTGATGGATCCCGAGCCGCTTGCCGTTGAGGAAGACGAGAGCATTGTCGTCGACGGATTCGAAGTGAATGACGGTGTTCGCGGGCCTCGCGCCGGCGCCGAGGTCGGTCTTGAACCAGGCGAAGCCTTGCCTTCCGCGAAAGACATCCCGGCCGACTCGGGCGTTACGCCAGTCGCCGTTGTCGAGATCGGCGGGCAGGCTCTGGACGTCGCCGGGATTGTCGTCGGCGACCTTCCAAGTCCATTTGAAGTTGCCGTCTTTCGGATTGGGGAGGGCGTCTTCGCGGAACCGCCAGTTGTCGTCGAACCGGATTCGGAGTCTTGGAGTCGCCGGGGTCTCGGCTCCGGCGAGTGTGGCGAGGATGAGGAGGAGAAGGATGGCCAGGCAGTTCATCGGCGTCCTTTGAGCATGGCACGTCCGGGGGTGGGGTGATGGAGAATGCGAGATTGGGGGCCGGCTCGTCGTGGCGTGCATTTCTCAATGCGGGAAAGCTCGCTCGCCGCTTTCGTGAAGCTCCTCGCATTGATATGCTGAGCTAAAATGACGGGTGATGACGTACCGGGAGGTCGTGGACCGACTCGAGCGAGAAGGATGGTCCATGGCTCGGCAGACTGGGAGCCATCAAGTGTGGACGAAATCGGGATTGGTTGGGCGCATCGTGATCGCGCCCCACTCCCGGTCCT
>DATJYD010000310.1:0-3400 GCA_035499755.1 Fimbriimonadaceae bacterium | reverse complement strand
ATCGAGTGGGCGCATGCGATGGCCCCGAACGCCAAGATCTATCTCGTCGAGGCCGACAGCTCCAGCTTGACCGATCTTCTCGCCTGCGTCGATAAAGCGTCCGGCTTGGCCAAGGTGACCGCGGTGTCGTTGAGTTGGGGTGTCGACGAGTTCGCGTCTCAATCGCAATACGATAGCCACTTCACCCGGTCCAATGTCGTCTACTTCTCGGCGGCCGGAGACGTGGGCGGCGTCCAAAGCTGGCCGCCCTCGTCGCAATATGTGATCGCGGTGGGCGGAACAAGCCTCCAGATGCTGGGCAACACGTTCGTGACCGAGTCGGCCTGGTCCGATGGCGGAGGAGGGCCGAGTGCCTTCAATGGACGTCCCGCCTTCCAGCATTCCATCTACATGATCGTGGGGGGACGCCGAGGTTGTCCGGACATTTCGAGCGACGCCGACCCATCGACCGGCTGTTCCGTCTATGACAGCACGCCCTACTCGGGGATGTCTGGATGGCTGGTCTTCGGAGGAACGAGCCTGTCGACGCCGACCGTCGCGGGCATGTACGTCGCCTCCGGCTCGCCGGCGCTGAGTTCCTATAACGAACTTGTCCGCCTCTACGGCGCTTACGGAGGCGCCGGCTTCCGGGATATCGCGTCCGGGTCCGCCGGGCCGTTCCACGCCGTAGCCGGGTGGGACTTCGTGACCGGGCTCGGCGCTCCGACTGGCACCGCCGGCTTCTAATCCTCTGCCCGTTATGGAGTAAGCAAAGGGCAGCGCGTGTCGCGCTGCCCGGAAATCGGCGCTGAGCGCCTTCGAGTCAAGCCTTACTTGGCTTTCTTGGCGGCCGGGGTCTTGATGTGCGGCTTGCTCGCGTACTTGGCGGGGTTCTTCTTGAACGTGTCCGGGCATCCGCCACAGCAGAAGAAGTATCGGTTCCCCTTGTAGTCGGCATACATGTGGTCCTTCGTCGCCTTGGCGATGTTGACCGGCGTTCCGAGCACGGCGCAGCCGATTGTCGTCGGCGTCTTGGCCTGTTTGGTCTTCGTTTTCTGGCCGGCGAAGGCGCCCGTCAGGGCGAGGGAAAATATCGCGATAAGAGCAATCGTCTTGTTCATGGCTACCTCAGTTATAGAACGTACCCCATCCTGATAGCGTTCCAATATTGCATTCGTGCGCCCGAACAATCCGGAATCGGCCAAGATGAGTCGATGCTGCGCATACTCCACACGAACGACTTCCATGGGAAGCTGGACAAGGCCCGGGAAAAGAAGCTGAAGGAGTTGCGGCGGGAATGCGACCTCTACTTCGACTGCGGCGATTCGATCAAGTCGGGCAACCTGGCGATCCCGTTCAAACCGGAGGAGGTGTGGGCGCGGCTGGCGGAGCTGGATTGCACGGCGTCGGTTCCCGGAAATCGCGAGAGCCATGTGATTCCCGCGGCCCTCGCCAAGAAGCTGGAGGGTCGTCGCCATCCGATCCTGTGCGCGAACTGGAGGTTCAAATCTCCTCAGAGTGACCACTCTCACCTCGATGGGCGCGCCTCGATAGGCCCGTTTCCCGGGCATCTTGTCGTCGAAGCCGGAAGGCTGAAGGTCGGGCTGGTCGGCGTCATGGTGCCGATGGTTACCGACAAGATGGCGACCCAGGCGGCGAGCGCCTACCTGTGGGATCCGCCGATCCCGGCCGCGATCCGCGAAGCCGAGCGATTGCGGCCCGAGGTCGACTGCCTGATCGCGCTCACCCACATCGGCCTGCGCCAGGACCGCGAACTTGCCGGTAGATGCGGCCTTTTCGACCTGATCCTCGGCGGACACTCCCACGACGTCCTCACCGAGCCGGTGATGGTTGGCAGAACCGCGATCTGCCAGACCGGCTCACACGCCCGCTTTGCCGGCCGCTATGAATGGGACCCCGAAGCCGGACTCACGGCCTACGCGCTGATCCCGCTCGCCTGAGGTCCGGCTCCCCGATCCAGCCGAATCAGGAACTGGGTGCGCCTATCGCGCTCCGGACCGCCTGGAGGATTCTCGCATCGATCGGGTCGCTTACGTCCCCCGCTGGATCCATGACCGGGCGGACTTCGACGCAGCCGTACGCGCCCGTCGGCATTCGGGAAGCCAGTTGGATGGCCTCGTTGAGGTCCTTGGCCTCGACCATCGTGAACCCGCCGAGAACCTCCTTGGTCTCGGCGAATGGGCCGTCCGTCGTAACGGCGCGCCCGGCTTCGTGACGAACCGTGGTCGCGGTTCGAGCCGACTGGAGGCCGGATGACATCACATGATGACCGCTGCGCTCAAGCTCGCCGATATAGGCGACGCAGTCGCTCACGGTCTTGCGCAGCTCCTCGTCCGGTACGCCGGCGAGTTTGGAGACTTCTTGGTAAACGAGGAAGAGATATTGCATGGGTGGTTAGAGTGTGTCGTTTTGGGAGCGCGGCGTCGATCTGACTGACTCGCCGCCCGCCCTCACAAAGAGCAGTCGAACGGCGATTCGTCTTTTCGACAGGATGGCAGGCAAGCAAGATTCCCGGGGAGGATTCTTGCCGTTTGCGGCACAAGAGCAATAGCTCACGGTCGGGCCAAGAAGGCCCGGAGGCCAAATGACACGCGCGCCACGGATAGCTTCTGCTCTTCTTCTTTTCTTTGCCGCCGGTGCGGCTCTCGCAACGGACTATAGCCTGGCCATCAATTCCAGTTGGGCTCAACTGGCAAAGGCCAAGGCGATTCATGTATACGGGTTCAAGTTCGGCAAGGGCGACCGCATCGTCTCCGTCACCGCCGGACGGCAAGGGGGCGACACCGGCTATCGCGTCACCCTGGATTCCAACGGCGCGAGCGGCACGATGCTCTCCGATCAGCACACCATCGATGGCTTTCCCGGCAAAGTGCTCAGCAGCGCGGGCGAAGCCTCGGGCAAGAGCTACTCGGTAGCCGTCGAGAAGGTCGCCGCGGCCGCGAAGGCCGACGCCGCCTCAAGCGGCATTGCGGCCAACGCCAAAGGCTTCCTGACCTCGCCCGCCGGCTACGCGACTTTCGGCGCGCTTATCCTCCTCTTCGCCGGCGCCTATATGTTCCGGCCGAAGTCTGCTGCTCGCGACTCGGTCGTGCTTCCGAACCGGCGACGCGCCATCGATGAATACCTGAAAGAGATTGCGAAGCGGATCGAGGAGATCGACGCGCATCAGCACGAACTGGTCAAGAAGCCGCCGGTCCTCCGGACCTTCCGCAACCAGATCAACGAATTCGAGACGAAACTCAAGCAGCTCGATGGGCAGCTTAGCAACGTCCAGAATCTTCTTGTCCGGACCGGCGAATCTCTGGGAGCGCTAGACCGCGGCCAGCAGGACATCAAGGCCCAGTCGGAGTCGAACGGCCAAGCCGTCAAGGGACTTGCGGGATCCGTCGCCACGGCCCGG
>DATJYD010000309.1:0-4655 GCA_035499755.1 Fimbriimonadaceae bacterium | reverse complement strand
GCAGACGCTGGAGATGCTTGGAGCCCGGCATCTTGGGTTTGGGGAAAGACGTCGGTTGGGGTAGCGAATCCTAACACGATTAGCCCCAATAGCGTTTAGTTTGGGCCGCCGGCCGTCGAATCGGCTCCGCCTCCGAGGCGTTGGATCTCGGTGGATTCGGTGGTTCGGTCTCCTTAAGTAAACAGCATTGCGATTAGCCCGCTTTATTAGCGAAGAAGGTGATCCCATAGCGGCAGGGCTTGCCCTGCGAAGCTCTGGCCATCAGTGCAGGCTAGGAGGCGACACGCAAAAGCGCCACCCCTTCGGTGCTAATCTCCCCTTCCGGAAGCGGCTTTCATATTTAGCGCAATAAGCGCAATCCTCCCCCGCTGGAAACGTCGGTTAGAATGAGCCTGGGCATGGAGGATAGCGAATCGATACCGCCAATCTGCAGACGCTTCTCCTGATGCTCGTCCTCTCCGGCCTCATCCTCTGGAAGATCGCAGCCGCCAAGCGCAACCCCGACCGCGTCTATATCCGCCGAATTCCCGGCCTCGCCGCCATGGACGAGGCGATCGGTAGAGCCGCCGAGTTGGGCGCTCCCGTTCTCTTCAATCCCGGGGTCATGGATTTCACCAATATCCAGACCCTCGCCGGGCTTGGCGTCCTCGCCTACGTCGCCGAGAAGTGCGCGGTCTTCGATATCCCGATGATCGTCACCACCAACACCCCGATCATGGTGCCGATCTGCGAGGACGTCCTGCGAACGACCTTCGAGACCGCCGAATGCCCGGAGATGATGAACCAGTGCGAGGTGCGGTTCATCTCGACCGCTAACGACCTCACCGCCCTCGGCACCGCCGCCCTCATGAAGGACCGGCGCGTCGCGAGCGTCTTTCTCTTCGGCTGCTTCGACTACACGTCCCTGATGTATTCGGAGGGCGGCCAGCTTGCCGGATGCCTCCAGATCGCGGGAACCGGCGAATACTATCAAATCCCCTTCTTCATCGCTTCTTGCGACTACGTCGTTATGGTGGAAGAGCTCTTCGCGTGCTCCAGCTACCTGACCCGAGAGCCGGTGATGATGGGCAGCGTCGCCGGACAAGACTACGGCAAGCTCCTCCTACTTCTCTTGATCGGGATCGGGGTCGTCCTCGCCACCCTCTACGGCGTAGGCAACCCGATCAATGGCTTTGAACGGTTCTTTACCTTTTAGTTCATGAAGAGCACCCGCGCGATCACGGTCGGAGTCACGTTCATCGCCGGGCTGTACTTCATTCTCGACTTCGTCGTTCCCCCGACCCTGCCCGTCGCCTCGACTCAGGGCGTGGTCGCGGGGACGACGCCCGCTTCGTTCTCCGCGCGTTCGGGCGCCCTCGCTCCGGCCACGTACCGCTTCGCCGGCCCCGATGACCTCCGCCCCCACGTGCTCCTCTCCGAGCTCGACATCTTCGGCAAGGAGAAGCTGCAGCCGGTCCTGCTCCGCCAGATCGGCCCCGGCAGCATCGTGACGGTGCGGATCGGACCCTTCACGGCGAAGAGCATCCGCCCCGACGGCATCGTCGAAACGATGGAGGGCGATACCGTCGCCCTTGCCCCGGGTCAGCGCTGGATTGACGGAGGAACGGACGCCCCCGTCTCCCAGCCGGAAGCGGGCATGTCGCTCGCCGTCGAGCAGTCCGACGCGAAGGTTGTGACGATCGATCCCGGCGCCATCGAACTCCTGGCCGGCGGCACGCGAGTCAACCACCCGCTTGGGTCGAAGACGGTCGTCATGAAGATCGCCCGGTACGGGCCCGGCTCGGAAGTCCGGGAGGACGAACTCCGGGTCGGCGATACCGCCCGGATCGGGCCTGAGACCCTGTTCGCCGACTATCGCGACACCGCCGCCCAGTTCAATCTCGTCATCACGACGATGGCCTTCGGGATCGGCCTGATCAGCCTCGGCATGGTCCATTCCCGGAGCCTTGCCAAGCGCGGCAAGGGCTGGTATGTCTCCATCTTCTTCTTCGTCGCCCTCATCCTTGGCGTGATGGCCGGGCTCGGCAAGTACGAGGATCCGGGCGCCCAGGCCCGAGCATTCAGCGACTTCATCGTCCTCAAAGTCATCGCCGCCGCCAGTTCGACGATGTTCAGCTTGCTCGCCTTCTACATGGCGATCGCCGCCTACCGCGCCTTCCGCGTGAAGACCGGAGAAGCCGCCCTCATGATGGTCTCGGCCCTGATCGTGATGATCGGGCAAACGCCCTTCGGGACCTACCTGACGAGCTGGATGGGCGAGCGGTACAGCGCGCTCTGGCTGCCCAATATAGCCGCCTGGATTCTGAGAGTGCCGAACACGGCGATGTTCCGTGGGCTGATCTTCGGCCTCATGTTGGGCGCGATCGGGACGGCCCTGCGCTACTGGCTGAGCATGGAAAAGGCGGTGTCGGCAGGCGAATGAAAGCGCTCCGCTTCCTTGCTCGGCTTGACACGCTTCCCAGGACCTTCATCTACGTCGTCCTTTTCATCGCCGCCGGCCTGCCCTTTCTCGTCCGGATCCGTCTCCCCCTCTACGTCTGGACCGAGACCCGCAACGCCTTCATTGTCACCGAGGCGACCCCCAAGAACAAGATCGTCGCGATCTGCAGCAACTGGGTCGCGGGATCCCAGGGTGAGAACTGGCCCCAGTACGAAGCCCTCGTCGCCCATCTCATGCTGGCCCGCAAGCCGTTCATCGTCTTCGCGGTCGATGCCGATCCCATGGCGCCCCAGATGGCGGAGAACATCAACGAGCGGCAGGCTAAGCGCTATGGCTGCGTCTACGGCCGCGACTGGGTCAATCTCGGCTTGACGCGGGGCGCGCCGCTGACCTTCGCCGCGATCGGCCGCAACGTCAAAAACGTGTTTCAGACCGACTTCCGCCAGACCCCGACCCAGGACTACAAGAAGCTGCCCCTGATGAAGCGCGTCCACGACGTCCGGGATTTCGGCACATTCTGGGTCGTCGACTACCAGCCCGACCTGAACTGGGTCGTCTTTCTCGATCCCACATCGCGCGTGCCGATCGTCTTCGCCTGCGCCGGGGTCGGCTCATCCGGCTACTATCCCTACCTCGCGAGCGGCCAGCTCAAGGGGATGATGGTGGGGAATCGAGGCGCCGCCGAATACGAGAGCCTGCTCGAGCAGAAGTACGGCGCTCGCTTCGATGAGACCGATATGCGGGGCCAAAAGCTGCTCGTGCCCATGGCATTCGGCTACCTGACGATCATCCTCTTCATTCTCGCCGGGAACGTCGGGATGGTCGCAAGGCGTCGGCTGCAGGCCATCGCCAGAAACGGAGGCCCGCAGTGAGCGGCTACTGGCTCTCGAACTGGCAGGTCTGGGTCAGCGCCTTCTGCGTCCTGTCCATCTACACCTACCTCTTCAGAGACAACGGCCTCTACCGCCTGATGATGCAGGTCTTCATCGGCGTGAATCTCGGCTATCAGGCGATCGTCCAGTGGCGTGACGTCCTCTACCCCCAGTGGTGGCTGCCGATGATCGACGGTTTCAAGGCCCTCTTCGGGGGACCGGGCTCGCCCTGGGGCGCGCTGTGGTCGGTCGTGGGAGTCATCGGCCTCCTGTTTTATCTTCAGCTCAGCCGCAAGTACGCCTCGTTCAGTAAGATCGCGATCGGCATCACGATCGGCATCGGGGCAGGCCTGACCTTCAAGAGCCAGCTTGGCCAGAATATCCCCCAGCTTCTCGACTCCTTCCGGCCTCTGGCCCCGGCCGCCGTCCGGCCGCAGCCGAAGGTCCTCGTCCCGATGCCCGGCTCGGCCTTTGCTCCCGCGGTGGACGGCTCGCTCGCCTTCTTCCTATCGAGCCGGGGCATCTCCGCCAACGAGACCCTCGGCGGCGTGCAGATTTGGAGCGCGCAACTGCCGTCCGAGGTAACCGGTCCGGCGACGGTGGCGGACGATGGGGTCTACGTCCCCACCGAGGGCGCGATTTATCGGCTCGACCGGTCGAGCGGACGGATCGTCGGGCGGTCGCCCGCGCCGCCTCGCGTCGGGCCGGCGGTCGGTCCCGTCGTCGAACGTGGAGACCGAATCGGCTTGCCAACCGTGCCGGGGACTGTCAAGCCCCGAACCGCTCAACCCCCGCCGGCGTGGGTCTGGTCCACGCCCGGTCGCCTGGTCGGTCAAGACGATGGCCGGGTCTTCGCCATGAGAGGCGACGACCTGCTCGTCCTCGACGGTGCGGACGGCAAGCTGCTCGCATCGCTTCGCGTCCCCGGCGTTCCCCAGAGCACTCCCGCGGTCGCCACCTACCGGCAGCCCCAGTTCGCCAATGGCGTCCTCCTCGTTCCCTTCGATGGCGAGATCCTCGCGTTTGCGATTCGCGACGGGATCGCGGAAGGCGTTCGCTCGGGAGATCTTCTCTGGCGCGCGCCGGTAGGCGCGCCGGTAGTTAGCGTGAACTCATTCGATGGGGTTGCTCTCGTGACCACCGCCCGAGCCTCCGCGATTTGGGATGTACCCTCGCCCCAGGCCAGGCTCGCCGCCGGCGACTACTTCGACAACTGGGTGACCGTCATCACGATCGTCTGCGTGATGACCTACTTCTTCTTCAGCTTCAGGCGTCGCGGTCCCGTCACCGCCGCCGCCTCCAACGTGGGTCGGTGGATGCTGATGATCGGATTCGGAGCCTTC
>DATJYD010000308.1:0-2565 GCA_035499755.1 Fimbriimonadaceae bacterium | reverse complement strand
CCGGGCGCTCCTTGGCGTAAAGAAGCTGAGCGACCCCTTGGGGACTCATGTCTTGGCTTCCCATCATCATCCCTCCGTCGATCACGTGAGGCGGCGCGATGATGATTCGATCCACCGACTGCGTCATGGTGATCATGGAGTTCGCAGGAATTCCGCGAGGTAGCGCCTCGGTGGCTTCGCTGGATATTCCGTTGTAGAAGGAATTGGCTTGGTCGACGTTGAACCTGCCCGGCTGCTGCCTGAACTGAAGGTTCGAGTTCGGTCCGAACACCATCTTCTCGACCGCCTCCTGCGCCGCGCCATTGAGACGCGAGAAGAGCAACCCGCGGCCGGTGGCCAGCATCCGGCGCTGGTCGGGATCCAGGTCGCCGTAGAACCGGAGCGTGTTCGCATCCGCATAGCCGGTTTGACAAAGCAGGGAAGCGATCAGACTCCCGATCGACTGATAAACGGGACCGGTGCTGTGCGTCGCATACGCGGCGGATTCGTCCAAGGTCGCGCTTCCCTTCGCATAGACCGCTCGGACATAATCTCCGATCACCGCTCGATCGACCCGTTCGGCCCGCTCCGTATTCGGCATTCTCGGCGAGACGATCAGCCAGCCATCGGGCCGGTCGATATTGCAGATGTAGCCCACCATACCGAGCACCGACCCCGCCGTCTTCTTCCAGCCCGATGGGAAGCTGCCCATGAACATCGCCTCGTCGGGGATGTCGGCAACCATATCGAGGTTCTCCGCGTCGGCGATCTTGACCAGAGAATCTCCTGCCGAGAGGCTCAAGGGCTCGATCCGTTCGGGATGCAGGAGCATGTCGGCGACCTCCGGGGGAACCTGCCGCTGCATGAACCGGTTGCGATCCGACCTGAGTTTGGTGACCGCCTGCTCGAAAGGAGACTGGGCCAGGGTTGGCTCTGTCGCCGCAGGTTTCGGAGCGCCCGAGGCGCCCATTTCGCGCGAGACCCCCATGCCGTCGCTGTCCCGGATGACGACGGTCCCTTTGCGGTCCGAGATCATCAGTTCCACGTTAGCTCCGACCGATCCCATCTGACGCGTCTTGGTAATCGCGAACAGCGCCTTCCCCGGGGCGCTATGAAAGGCGTCGGTCGATCCGCTTATCGGAAATGAACTCGGACCTTCCGGCAAAACTGTCTGCAAGACGTCCGACCAGACGTTCTGTTCGTCCACGATGGACTGGAGCGCGGCCAGCGCGGCTTGCGGCAACGCGCGTTGCATGGGAGTTGGCTGGTCCGAAAAAACGATGCGGTAGTCGAGGGGAAGCTGCGCCAATTCCTTCGCGTCGAGAGTCGCCTCGATCCGGGTCAGCGCTCGGCCCGAGGGGGAGCGCGCGTTGAGGTCGCGCATCTTCTGCCATGCATTCTGCCCGATCACGAAGACTCCGTTGCTGTTCGGAGTCGGCTGCCTGATTCCCCGGATCTCTAGCGCGACACTCTTGGCCGTATCCTCGTTCCATTTCTCGAGCTTGGCTACCTTCGCCTTCGCATCGTCGATCGCCTTCTGGAACACCTGGGTTTGGGCATCGAGTTCGGCTTTCTCCTCAGCCCTGAGCTTCGGCGTGCTCCGGGTCAAGGTGTAGCCCTCGCTCGTCTTCTCCCAATCCGCGGCGGTCAGATCTCCGATCTTGGCGAGAACGATTCGCAAAGGCACGTCCTTGACCCGAACGGCGAGGATGTCCGACCAGAAGGCTTTCGGCGCGAACAGCCTCGCATGGGCTGCCTTTCCAAGCTGCTCGACGACCTCCGGAGCAGGCGCCCCCGGATTCGTCAAGCTCACCTTGACGTCGAGAGCGGGGTCCGAACTCTGTCCCAACACGAGGGAAACCGCGATCGCAAAGGGCAGCATGGTTACAGGATACAACCGATCGCCGCAGCTTGGCCGAAGTCGTAGAGCGCCCGACGTACGTCTTGTAAATCGGGTACAATTGAGACCCGCAAAGAACCCGTAGCCGGCTTCGAATTTGCTGCCGGACAGCCCTAGTTTTGAGCGACCAATCAGCATGGCAGACCAAGAAGAGATCCGACCCGGCGACGATCAAGAACAGCACATCGAAGAGATCCTCAAGAAGGTCGAGGGCGAATACAACGCCGACCAGATCCAGGTGCTTGAAGGGCTCGAAGCCGTGCGAAAGCGTCCTGGAATGTACGTCGGGGATAACGGCAAGCGTGGCCTCCATCAGATGTTTCGCGAGGTCATCGACAACTCCGTCGACGAAGCCCTCGCCGGCTATTGCGACCGCATCATCGTCAAGCTCCATGCCGACAACTCGGTAAGCGTCGAGGACAACGGCCGAGGCATTCCCGTCGGCATTCACGCCAAGATGGGCGTTTCCGCGCTTCAAGTCGTCATGACCGTCCTCCATGCGGGCGGCAAATTCGGCGGCGAGGGCAGCGGATACAAGACCTCCGGCGGCCTTCACGGGGTCGGCGTCTCCTGCACGAATGCCCTGTCGAGCTGGATGGAAACGACCGTCAAACGCAACGGCAAGCTCTATTTCCAGCGCTACGAGCAGGGGCGTCCGGTGTCACCCGTGGAGGAAATCGGAAAGG
>DATJYD010000307.1:0-2029 GCA_035499755.1 Fimbriimonadaceae bacterium | reverse complement strand
TCGGTCGCGGCGACGACGTTCTCGACCGTAACGCCCGGCGCCAACTCCTTGAGGACCAGGCCCTCTGCGGTCGGCTCGATCACCGCGAGCTCCGTGACGACGAGGCTCACCGGCCTCACCGAGGTCAAGGGCAGCGTACATTTCTTCAGGATCTTCGGCTTGCCTTTGGCGGTATGGGTCATGGCGACGATGACGCACTTTGCGCCGGTCACGAGGTCCATGGCACCGCCCATGCCCGGGACCATCTTGCCCGGAATCGTCCAGTTGGCGAGAAGCCCCCGCTCGTCGACCTCGAGGCCGCCGAGAACGGTGACGTCGAGATGCCCGCCGCGGATCAGGCCGAAGGAAAAGCAGCTGTCGAAGCTGCAGGCGCCGGGAACGGCACCGATGAAGCTGCCGCCCGGGTCGGCCAGATACTCGTCCGCCAGGCCCGGTTCCGGCAGAGGCTCCATGCCGATAAGCCCGTTCTCAGCCTGAAAGAACACATCGACGCCCGCCGGAAGATAGCTGGCCACCATGGTGGGCAGACCGATGCCGAGATTGACGAGATTGCCGCTCTTCAGCTCGAGGGCGATTCGCCGTGCGATCACTTCCTTAGCGTCCATTGACCTTCTCCCTTTCCACCAAATGGTCCACCAGCACGGCTGGGGTCACGACCTCGTCCGGCGGAATCACGCCGACGGGAACGAGCTCCGCGGCCTCGGCGATCACCGTAGCGCCCGCCATCGCCATGACGGGGTTGAAGTTACGCGCGGTGAGCGCGTAATCGAGATTGCCGTAATAGTCCGCGCGATGCGCGGCGAGCAGCGCGAAATCTGCCGAGATCGGCAATTCGAGCAGGTACGTCTTCCCGTCGACCTCGATCTCCCGCTTCTTCTCCGCAATGGTGGTGCCGACCCCCGTAGGCGTCAGGACGCCGCCGAGACCGTAACCTGCCGCCCGGATGCGTTCTGCAAGCGTCCCTTGCGGACACAACTCCACCTCGGTCTCGCCCTCGATCATCTGGCGTTGGGTCTCCGGATTGGTTCCGATATGCGTAACCACGAGCCGCTTCACGGCCCTGGCGTCGATCAGGCGACCGATGCCGAAACCGGGACGTGCCGTATCGTTCGCGATTACCGTCAAATTCTTGCGGCCCTGGCGAACCAGTTCACCGATCAGCCGATGCGGCGAGCCGACGCCCATGAAGCCGCCGATCATGAGCGCCGCACCGTCGGGAATTTTTTCGATCGCGGCCGCTAGCCCTATTGCTTTGTGCATGTCTGCGCTCCTGTTTTGTTTCCAATGTCCTCTACGCTTCGAAGAACAGCCCGCACGTGGTCGGGCAGTTCGGCGAGGAATTCCACGCCAACGGGTTCCGGATCCAGTCTCATCATTTGCTCGGTCGACGGTATGCGGGTCGGCTTTTCGTCCATGAGCGCTTCTCCGATAGGTTCAATGATTTACTGCGGCATTGAATTGTCGGCTGCATGACTCGTGCGCACTATCGGCAATTCGGGCAGATTCTTGTAGGGGTTCGCCTACGATAATGCGCTGCTGTAGCCACGCTGGCACGATCGCCCTCTTTTAGGGATGTTGAACCGCCCCGAGTTCGGTGGAGGCTCCAAGTCTTGAGACAATGGAGCCATGAACAAGTCGAACAAATTTTCTGCTGAAGTCCGGGAACGTGCAGTGCGCACGGTGCGAGAGCATCGCGACGAGTATCCGTCACAGTGGGCGGCGATCGAATCCATCGCCCCCAAGATCGGCCGCACGAGTGGGGTGGGTCAAACGAGACGAAGTCGATAGCGGTGATCCGGGTCGTTGCCGACCACGAAGGTCGCGCCCGCGTCGCCTTCGTGCTGATCCCAGACCACGCCCAGATCGATGAAGAAGATATCGTCTTCCTTGAGTCGGGGATCGCCCTCGGAGCGCTGCTTGAACGTCTTCAGGGTGTTCTTGCCGAAACGGACGAGTATGGGATGCCAGATGCGATCCATCCCCAGCTCGTTCAGTAGCGCCTTGCACTGCAACGTCGCCTCTGACTCGA
>DATJYD010000306.1:0-5437 GCA_035499755.1 Fimbriimonadaceae bacterium | reverse complement strand
TGAACCAGCCATCAGTCAGTTCTTCGATCTTCTCCGGCGCTCGTCCAAAGTGCTTCTCGGCGATTCGATCCAGTTGATCGCGCGTGACGCGCGGCTTCGTCAGGCTGTCCATTCCGTGCGTTCATTTTCTCACGCCCGCAGCTGCAGTCCCGAAGAAGTTAACGGCGATCGCGATCGGAAGCGGTAGTCGCGGTCATTCTCGAATCACGCGCCACTCGTCGTAGAACTCCAGCTCCTCGGCCGTCGGCGCCTGGAACAGACGCCACGCCGCTTCGAGCTCATCTCGCGTCATCACCCACGGCCCGGTCACGAGTTGGGAGTTTCGACGCTGCACGCGCTCCCAGAGCGTGTCGAACGAAGCCTCCAGATAGTACAGCTCGATTCGCGCGCCCAGCTCTAGCGCACCCATCGAGTACAGGCTTCGCTCCTCTTCCGACCAGAAGCCGAACTCGAGGACGATCGTGAAGCCGAGCGCGATGTACTCCCGCGCGAGATCGAACTGCAGATCCTCGACCGGATCCCGAAGCCGGTCGCGCTCGAAGGCGTCGTTGGGGTCGGCGAGGACCTTCTCGATCCACTCGTCCGGACACATCCGGATCGCCCTTCGCTCGACAGCCAGCTTCTTGGCGAGAACGGACTTCCCCGCTCCCGGCAGGCCGCAAAGCAGGATGAGGGTTCCAGCCTTCATTTCGGGCCGGCCCCCTCCAACTCGAAGTGCAACGTGCGGCGCGTGTTCTCGTTCAGCCCGGCCGGCTCGAACGGCAGGGCGCGCTCTGCCCCTGTCCAGCTTATACCCCTCATCGTTCTCGATCTGTGGCCTCGTGCTCCCGCCGCTTGGCCGCTTGCTCCATGTAAGTCATGACTGCAATCCCGATCAATATGCCAAGCGGGACAAGAGCGAGCATCTGCCGGTTCTGAGTTCTCGTGAATGCTCCGACCGCGATGAGCATACAAACGGTGGAGATTCCGAAGGCGATCAGAGCCCCAGGGAGGTTGCGGCGCACTTGTGCCCGCTGCTTCTGATCCATCTCCTGGATGGTAGTTCCGAACAGCTTCGCTTCGAACGGCTTCATCTTGCGCGCGGCTAGAGCCAGGGCCGGCAACGGCAGCATGGGTTCGACGGCAAGCAACGTCCGTAGGTCCTGCCCAAACCAAAGGTCCGTCATTTTGGACATCGATCCAGACATAAACAACCAAAGGAACACGGGCAGGTGGACAGCGATCCCGGCATAGACGCTTCCCCATACGACCCTTCGGTACGCTTGGCGCTGACGGTCGAGCGTGGGTCCCTCGCCGCGAGAGATCCTCGCTGACCACGCGAATCCGCAAAGTACACAGACGGGAACCGCGAGCAGAGACCAGACAATTGCCACATAGTCCAACGGAGCGGCCTCCTCCCAGACCGTTACGACCCCGACTCCAGTGGTCACGTCGTAGTAGCGCCACCTGTGCATGCCACCGCCCAATCCGGACGCGCCGACGATCTGCGCGTAGTCCGGTCTGGCGAGCACGATCGCTGGGCGATACCCTTGGTCGATGAGAACCTGGCGAAAACGCCCCACATCCAGCGTCAGCGAAGCGTAGGCGCGGGCGAATCCACTGTGATCGTAGTCGCTATCCAGAACGTCGAGTCTGCGCTCCCGGTCGTATTTGATCATTAGGTCGGGCAGCCCGGCCGCGCGGAGAGCGATATCGCAAGCTCTGCCGAAGTCCGTATCGACCGGGTGTGATTTGGCGATCGCGAAGAAGTCAAAGCGGGAGGGACTGACACTGAGGAAGACAAAGGAGTCTTCCGGCTGGGAAACACCGTGCGGGAGCGAAGCGTCCGCAAGTGCCTGGAGAAGGGCATCCCGTCTGTCTGTGAAATACTTCCGTTGAGCTGGGACGATCGTCGCGCTGCAAATTATGGAAATGCCAAGCAGCGCAAGAGATAGCCCGGTGCGCAATCCACGCATGGGTCAAGAATAACATCTCAAGCTGCGCGCAGGAGGCGTTCGGTCGGGTAAATGCAAGAGGCGCCTCCGGCCCTTTCCAGCTTGGCGGAATTGACGATCTTGCGTGAGACTTGACTCCGCGGATCTTGCGATCCCTTTCTGGCGTGCAAGACTGATCCGGAGACCCGTTACGCTCCCGCAACCGGCAACGGAATCCGCGGCGGCTTCGGCGGCTCGCTCGCAATCTCGTTGTAGAGCGAATCGCGCTCCACCGGAATCCGGCCGACCTCTTCTATCATCGCGATCATGTTCGCATGGGTCAGGACCCGACTCTTGTTGCCCCACTCCCCCGACTTGTAGGTGATCTCGTATTCGTGCACGAGGCCGTCCGCGTCGTCCGCGCCGTACCAGAGCGCGGCCTGGGTGACTGGCACCGTGTTCATGATCCAGAAGCTCTTGACGTGGTCGAAGTTGTCGAGCATGAGCCGGGACAGGGCGATGTTGCGCAGATCCATGTCGCCGGTGGGCATCTCGATCTCCTCCAACTCCGTGTTCTCGGGGTGGAAGCTCAAAGGCGTCATCGTGAGGAAGTTGCCGGTCTCATCCTGCAATTCCCGCAGTTGCACAAGATGGTCGATCCGCTCCTCGTCCGTCTCGATATGCCCGTACAGTATCGTCGCGTACTGCTTGAGTCCGAGCTTGGCGGCGGCGCGCGCCACGTCCTTCCACTCCTCACCGTTGAGCTTCTTCCCGAACAACTCGTGATGGACGCGGTCGCTCAGGATTTCGATCCCTCCGCCCGGAAGCGAATCGAGCCCCGCTTCGATGAGGTCGGCCAAAGCTTGCTCGATCGTCACCTTGCCCTGCCGCGCGATCTCCACGATCTCGACGGCGGTGAACGCCTTGACGTGCACGCCCGGCCGCGCTTCCTTCACCGTCCTCACGAGGTCGAGATAGTAGCGATAGGGCAGCCGCGGGTTAATCCCGCCGACCATGTGGATCTCGGTCAGGGGCACGTCGCGATGCCACATCAGCCGCTCCCGCACTTCCTCGAGCGACATCTGGTAAGGCGCCGGCCCTCCCTTCTTGGCATAGAAGGAGCAGAACTTGCAGAACTTGTTGCAGATGTTCGTGTAGTTGATGTGCTGGTTGCGCACGTAGTAGGTCTTCGCCCCATGCCGCCGCTCCCGCACCAGGTTCGCCATATGCCCGACCGCGGTCAGGTTCGGCGTCGTCGCCAGACGCATTCCATCCTCGAAGCTCAGTCTCGTTCCCTGATCGACCTTGCGGTAGATATCGATCAAGTCGCCGGCAATTCGTTCGGGTGAGATAGACATGGGCTTCGCTTCGCTACGCTAGGAGTGAGGATTGAGGATTGGAGGATTGGAGGATTGAAGGATTGAAGGATTGGAGATTGGAGGATTGCAGGATTGGGGAGTCATCAGCGCCGGCACTCCGCATCCTTCAATCCTCTCATCCTTTAATCCTCCAATCCTCTCCCATTAGGATACCGCAGGAACTTTCAGTCTTCACTGAAAGTTGGCATGGGAGCAGTGGGGGGCACTGCGAAGTCCAGACTTCCAGATTCCAAAAACGCCCGGATCTGCCGATCCTAGTAATTGTCATGGCATCCGTCGCGCGACGCAGTTGGACGACCGAGCGGCTCGTCCGCCGCTTCTATCCCGAGGTCGACTTCGGCGGCTATGCCGCCGTCAACGGGACCGCCGTCTTCTATCTCCGCGTCAACGCGCTCGTGAAGCCGGACAGCGTCGTCCTCGATATCGGCTGCGGACGCGGCGCTTGGCTCGAGGACCCCTGCGCGATCACCGAGATGCGCAAATTCAAGGGCCGTTGCGCCGAGGTGATCGGGATCGACGTCGACGAGGCCGCCGCCGCCAACCCCTCCCTCGATCGCTACGAAATGATCGAAAACGGCCGCTGGCCGGTCGCGGACGCGAGCGTCGACGTGGCGTTTGCCGATTACGTGGTCGAGCATATCGAGGATGTCGACGCCTTCTTCGCCGAGGCCCGGCGCGTCCTGAAGCCGGGCGGCCACCTTTGCCTCCGAACCCCGAACCGCCATTTCTATGTCGCCTGGTTGTCCCGCATGATCCCCAACCGCCTGCACGGCCGGCTCGTCTCGCGCGTACAGCAGGGCCGCCATGAGGAGGATGTCTTCCCGACGGTCTATCGCTGCAACACGCGAAGAAGCCTGCTCCGGACGTTCGGGAAACACGGCTTGTCGGGCGTCGTGATGCTTCACGAAGCCGAACCTCTGTACCTCACATTCCACCCGGCCGCGTTCTGGCTCGGCGTCATGCACCAGCGCCACGCCCCCGCGGGCCTTCGCGCCAACCTCTTCGCTTTCGCACGGAAGGGAGATTCAGGTTCATAAGCCGGATCAGCGCAGCGGACCCGCCAAATCTCAGCTCCGGGCCTCCGGCCGGTTGCCCGCGTTGGAATGCGTCTTGGGATCGAAGGGCCTGTAGTTAAGCCACCTAGGATTGGCTGCAAGGGTCTTTGGTCTCTGCGTCTTCCGTCTTTGCACCGGTGATGTGGCATACAATAGCGCATGGGTCGGTTTCAGCGCAGCCTCGCTCTTGCCAAAGAGAGCTTCGCCGTCCTCCGGTCGAACCCGCAGCTTGCGTGGTTCCCGGTCATCTCCTCGTTCGTCACCGTCATCCTCACGATCTCCTTCGCGATCCCGCTCTTCCTTGCCTCGGGAGGGTTCGACGGCTTGCAGAAGGCCGACCGCTTTCCGCCCGGCTACTACGCGGTGCTCGCCGTGTTCTATCTCCTGAGCTACTTCATTGTGATCTTCTTTAACGTTGGCCTCGTGAGCTGCGCGCATGCGAGCCTCAGCGGGTCCAAAATGAACGTCTCGGATGGCCTTGCCGCGGCCGGCCGCCGATTGCCCGCGATCTTGGGTTGGACTCTTGTGGCGGCGACCGTCGGCCTGATCCTTCAGATGATCTCCGAGCGAAGCGGCATCTTCGGGAAGATCGTCGTCGCGATCGTCGGAGGCGCCTGGAACCTCGTCACTTATTTCGTCGTGCCGATTATCGCGATCGAGCAAGGCAGTCCGATCGCCGCGATCAAGAAGTCCGGTTCGATGCTTAAGCGAACCTGGGGCGAGAATCTCATCGGGCAGGGCGGGATCGGCCTCGTGCTTCTCCTTTTCGCCCTCATCCCGGTCGTGCCGTTCGTGTTCGCCTGCATCTCGCAAAGCCCGGCTGCCATCCTCATCGTGCTGGCCGTCTCCGTGATCTACTGGCTGGCGCTTGCCGCCGTTGGGTCGAGCCTAAGCGGCATTTACCGGACCGCGCTGTACCTCTACGCGGAGACGGGAACCGTCCCGGTCGTGTTCGATTCGGAAGCCCTGCAAGGCGCCTTCCGGCAGGGCAAGCCCAGCGTCGTAAACCGCTGGATGAGACGGGGATGACTCTTCACGGGCTGATTCGTGATGGGCTGATTCCTGATCGCCACGCCAAAGCGTCCGGCCC
>DATJYD010000305.1:0-4597 GCA_035499755.1 Fimbriimonadaceae bacterium | reverse complement strand
CACGTGACGCCGGTTCCACGCTGAGTCGCATCGGTGTATGAGAAGGCGTAGGTCGAGCCGTAGGTCAGAGAAGCGAGACCGAGGGAAAAGATGTAGATCTTCTGATCCGTCGGATTCTGCTCCGTCATGTATGCGGTCGTGCCCGTGGCGTCGAACGTGAGCCCATCGACATGCGTGTGTCCGCTCGGCATCGGGGCGAGGTAGGTCACCGCCCCGGAACCAAAGGCGTCTATCGAATAGAGCCCGAGCGCGTGGTCCGTGATCATGTTGACCCCATAGAACAGCCCGTCGGCGGGCCGATAGGTCAGGCCCTGGAAAGCGTACTGGTTGCCGGTCGTCGGCGAATCGAGCCAGAGGGGCGAGAGCACGAGATGGTTCTGCGCGTTCGGCAGCGTCGGAGCCTGGTAGATCCCTCGCGTGAATGAGGTCCCGGAGCCGTGAGTCCACGTGTAGAGGTTGCCGTTGGCCTCAGCGAGATCCCAGGCGTTCGCGACCGTCGCATTATCGGGAAAGTAGAGTCCCGCGATCGCCGCCGCGGTCAAGGGAGCCGGACCGTAGCCGGCGGAGCCCAAGCGCGCGCCGGTCACGTAATAGAGCTTGCCAACATTGTCGTCGGCGACGATCCCGTAGCCGCTGTTGTTCGAGCCTGAACTCCATAGAGTGGTCGTGGTCCCCGCGCCGAGATCGTAGTAGACCGCCCGAGCAAGCCCCGAACCGGTCGAAGTCGAACTGATTATCAGTTGGCATTGCGCCGCCGTGGCGGCGCCTGCCGCGAAAAAGGCAATAACGTATCTTCTCACCTGACGAACTCCTTTCGAACGCCGGTGTTGGGCCCTATGCATCTTATCCGCACTTCACGGCACTGGCCCGCCTCAGGGACGCAAAGCCTGCAGTTTTGCGAGGAATTGATCGGTGGGCGCGCCGATGGTTCCGGTGTGAACGCAGAACTGACGAACGAGCATCTTGGTAAGATCGGATTCGGTGGGGTTGTCCAGTGCTGGCATGCGCAAGCGGGTCTCGGGAGTGCTCGGCCCGATTGGCCTCGCAATGGGCTTTGTCGCAGGATCTCTGCTTCACGGATCGCCCATCGGCGCCGAGGTCAGCACCGTTGTCTCGCCGATCGGAGCGCTCTGGGCCAACGCCCTGCGGGTCAGCGTCGTCCCCTTGACGTTCACCCTCCTCGTGACCGGGATCGCGCACCGCCGACCGGGTGAGTCGATCGGCAGGCTGGGTACGGCCAGCCTCGCCACGTTCCTGGCCCTGCTCGTGGGAGGCGCGTGCTTTGCGCTCGCGGTAGGGCTGCCTTACACCCGGGGTTTTGTCTCGGCCCAGATCATGCCGTTTCACACCGGAGATCCTGTTCCGGCAAACTCGCTAACGTTCGCGGCCTGGCTCGAGCATCTCATGCCGCAGAACGCTCTCGATGCGGCCGTGAAAGGCGATCTTCTGCCCATCGCGATTCTCGCCGTGCTCTTCGCTTTGGCGCTGGTCAGAGTTCCGGAAGATCGGAGGGCTCCCGCCGTCGCGGTGTTCGTCGCCTTGCGCGACGCGATTCTGGTCTACGTTCGATGGGTGATCCTGTGCTTGCCGATCGGGGGATTTGCGCTCGCCTTCGTGTTCAGCGTGAAGTCGGGCATCGCTGTCGCTGGAGCGACCCTCCACTACGCGGTCTTCGGATCCATCCTCATGCTGCTCTTCGCCGGTTTGCTCTATCCGATCTCGGCGATCGTCGGAAGGGTGCGGCTTCGGCGGTTCGCGGCGTCGCTGGCGCCGGCGCAGTGGGTCGCGATCGGGACTCAGTCTTCCCTTGCATCGCTCCCGGCCCTGGTGGAAGGCGCGGAGTCGCTGGGATTGCCCGAGCCCGCCCAGGGATTCGTCCTTCCCTTGGCGGTTTCCGTCTTCAAGCAGCATGGAACGATCGCGACCACGGCCCGGCTGTTGTTCATGGCCTCGGTGTTTGGCATCGGCCTCGACGCTCCTCGCATCCTCGGCTTCGTGGCGACGGTTCTCCTCCTGAGCTTTGCGACGCCGGGGATTCCGGGAGGAATCGCGGGGGCCAACTTCGGGGCCTACGTCGCGGCCGGGATGCCGGCCGAGGGCGTGCTCCTCTTTCACGCGTCCGAGCCCCTCATGGAGTTCGCGGGCACACTTCTGAACGTCACCGCGGATTTCTGCGCCGCGACGATCGTGACGCGTCGGCTTCGAGCGCCGGACCCCGGGGAGGCGAAGGCGGCCTGATGGTCTTCAACTTGACCACTCCATTGGGGACGGGTCACTTCGACGGATTCTGCAAATCCTACGACCGCTCCTATGGGCGCACGATGAACGAGTCCACCTATCATCAATTCGTCGAACGAGGAAAGGCATGGCCGGGCGCCTATCTGTTCGGCGACTTCTGGCGCATGAACGACCTGCAGATCGGCCTCGCGCGGAAGCTGTGGGAGAAGCTCGCGGCAATGGGCGCCGGATTCCGGCTGTTCAACGATCCGCACCGGCAGCTCGGCCGCTACGAGTTTCTGAAGGCGATGAACCGGGACGGCGTGAACGCCTTCGACGTGTACCGTCTCGATGAGCTGGGCAGCCAAGTCCTCTACCCCGTCTTCGTTCGTCGAGAGCACGACCATGCCGGTCCTCAGACTGATCTCCTTCGGTCGGAGCGGGAGTTGAAGAGCGCGCTCGACCGCTTGATCCTGGATGGCGACGATCCCCGCGATCTGTTGGTCGTCGAGTACGTCGAGACCGTCTGCCATGATGGCGCCTACCGAAAGTACGGCGTCATGCGCATTGGAGACGTCATTTTCCCCCATCACATCATGGCGGCGAAGGAGTGGCATACGAAGGCCAGCGTGAGGATCCGGACCGAAGAGGCGATCGCCGAGTCCGACCGTTTCACCCTCGAAAACCCTCACGCCGAACTCGTTATGCCGGTCTTCGAACGAGCCGGGATCGAGTTTGGTCGGATCGACTATGCGTTGTCCGAGGGGAAAATCCAGGTTTGGGAGATCAACGACAATCCTGTTTTCATGCACATGGGCGCGCGGCCGCAATCGCACCTGATGCGACACGTCGCGATCAAGGCTGCGTTCGACCGGCTTTCCGAGGGCATCTTGCCGGCGGGCCCCATCAGTTTCGAGATCGGTTCCAATGAGGTCTGGGAGGTGTGCGCCGGTTGATCGCCTTTGCCATGCCGCGGGAATGTATCGGCCCCTTCCGAGAGCGCCTCACGGGGTCACTCGCCGAGTCGGCGGGGCTTGTAGAGCCGGTCGCCTTCGCGGATCTGCTCGATGCGATGGAGGCCGATTGGTCGGCATGCGTCTTCACCGGGCTCTCGCTCGCCTCGGAAGAGCTGAGGGAGTTGGCCATGCCGATCGCGAGCGGTTTGCGGGCACGCTCGATTCAAGTCCTGAACTCGCCCTGCTCCGTTCAGCCCCGGCAAGAGGTTCGGGAACGCCTGACCTCGGGAGTGCGGCGTTCCTGGGGGCTCTCGGATCTGCCCCGCGACCTCGACTCGCCCGTCAGCCTAGTTTGCGACGATCTCCTCGGCAACACCGACTCGCCGGCGCTTTGCGGACAGGAGCTCTGCGATGCCTGCGTCCGCATGGTCTTGGTGGGATTCGCGCCAAGCCGCATTCGGGTGGTCGAGGTCTTGCCGTGGGAGGTCGATTCGCCCCATGGGCGTCAGGCTTTTGTCGTGATGCCCGGAGTCCGGCCGCCGGCCGCGATGGCGGAAGCGGCGCACGAGGCGGGGCTGGACTTCTGTCGGGTGGAGTTCACGGTGAACAAGGGCCGCGCCTATCTCTGGCGCATCGACGACAGCCCCTTGGCCCTCCTGCCCGGCCGAGCCTGTTCGGCGCAGGAGGCCGCGAGATACCGGCAGGCGCTCGAGGCAATCTGCCGGCGATTCACTCAGCACGGCGGCGGCTGATCCGAAACTCGGCGCCAAACCCAAAGGAGCCGGTTCCCGGTCAAGCGAGGCCGCGGTAGGTTTCCATCCGGGACACGCCCTCCTGGCAGATCCAGAGGGGGAACTCGCCTTTGGTCGTCGCCGCGCCAAACTCGCCCTTGTTGTTCATACAGAACACGACGCAGGGAAAGACGGTCGCGCCCGGCTGCCGGCGGATCATCTGGTACACGGAGTCCTCGGCCGCTTGCAGCGGCGTCATCCCGTGCCGCATCGCCTCGACCGTGCGGAAAGACACGCACGCCTTCCACAGCTCCTCGCCGAGCCCGGTCGCGCCCGCGCACCCGACCTCGTCGTCCGCATAGATGCCGGCTCCCACGATCGGAGAATCGCCCACCCGGCCCGGCAGCTTCCAACTTAGACCGCTCGTGGAGGAAGCGGCCACCACATGCCCCGGCTCCTCCCAGGCGAGCATCGTCACCGTATCGCCGTGGTGCTGCTCGGTCGGCGAGTGGACATACTCCTGAATCGCGGTAATCCGGCTTTCGCGCCATTCCTCGTACCGGCGCACGTTCTCGGCGGTCATCAGGCTCATCGGCTCGAGGCCCTGCGAAATCGCGAAGCGCCGAGCCTGGTCGCCCGCCAGCATCACATGAGGCGTACGTTCCTTCACCCACTTCGCCACGGTGATCGCCG
>DATJYD010000304.1:0-2222 GCA_035499755.1 Fimbriimonadaceae bacterium | reverse complement strand
CACGCCGTGGTGGAAGAGGAGCCAGCCCTCGGAGGTCTCGATCGGCACCGGGCCGCCCCCGACCTTCGTCGACTCCCAAGCCTCCCGCGGCCCCATGACGAAGCGGTGCCGGCCCCAGTAGACCATGTCCTCGCTCTGGGACAGGTAGATGTCGCCGAAGGCGGTATGGCCGGTGTCGCTCGGGCGGGAAAGGAGCATGTAGCGGCCGTTGATCCGGCGCGGGAAGAGAACTCCGTTGCGGTTGTAGGGCAGGAGGGCGTTCTCCAGCATGTGGAACTGCTTGAAATCGTGGGTGTAGCCGAGGCCGATCGTGGGGCCGTGAAAGCCGTTGCACCACATCACCCAGTAGCGATCCTCGAGCCAGGTCACGCGGGGATCGTAGGTGTATTCGGGCGGCAGGACCTCCTCGTCGTCGATCAGCCACTGGATCGGCTCCCGGTCGATCGTCCAGCGGAAGCCGTCTTCGCTTCGCCCGGCGTGGAGGACCATCTCGCGCCGGTTGTTGTCGACCCGGAAGACGCCCGCGAACTTGCCCTGGTAGGCGACGGCAGCGGAGTTGAAGATCGAGTTGGAGGCGGGTAGGAGATCGCGGGGGATGATCGGGTTCCTCGAATAGCGCCGCACCGGACTCTCCGCCCGCTGCGTCCCCGGTTCCTCCCAGGGCAGGTTAGGAATAGCCTCGCCGACGATCTTGATGCCGCTCATCGAGATCGGAGGTTACCAGGGGTGATGGAGGTGAGGAAGGTGAATGCGCGTGCCTCGGGTCGGGGCGGGGCGGGCCTGCTCACCTCGTGCGAAGTTCCGGGCCCCCATCGATGGGGCTTGTCGGTTGACGGCAGATATGGAACCAACGACGGCCACCGATTTTCACAGATTGACGCTCGGGCAGTTCTGTTCGCGGCGACAGGAATAGCAGGCTCAGTACCGCAGGAGGGCGGGTCGCACATCCGCTGCGCACGCCGGCCAATACCCCAACACCCCAGTACCTCGACCGCCGCGTTGTACAATGCCTGCACAATGCCTTGGCCCGGCAAGATCCTCTGCGCGCTCGTCGGAGCGATTTCGCTGGCAAGTTGCGGGTCGAATGGATCGACGGGAAAGGTGCAGATCCGCTACATGGCCTGGGGAACGCCGGAGCAGATCAAGATCGAGCAGTCCCTCTGCGACAAGTTCAACTCCGAGAATCCGGGCCTCGAGGTCAAGTTCTTCCGCGTTCCCGCGAACGCCTATGAGTTCAAAGCGGCGCTCATGCTCGCCTCCCACACCGCGCCGGACGTGATGCGGATCGACCACTACAACTTCCCCCAGCTTCAGTCCAAGGACTACTTCCTCGACCTCGATCCCTTGATCGAGGCCGACCGGAGCTTCCACGCGTCCGACTACTTTCCGTGGACCCTCGCCGAGGGAACGGTCGGTGGCAAGCTCTATGGGCTCAACACGATGTCCGGCGGAATGGTCATGTACTACAACAAGACGATGTTCCAAAGCGCCGGGCTCGCCGACCCGAACAATCTCGCCACGCGCGGGCAATGGACCTACGGCCGGTTTCGCCTCGACGCGATCGCGATGACCAAGTTCGACTCCCGCGGCCGCCCGATCCGGTACGGATGCGACATCCCGACCTTTCCCTTCACCGCCCTCGGCATCTGGGCCTTCGGCGGGGACATCCTCTCCAAGGACGGGAAGCGTTGCCTGCTCGATCAGCCGGCGGCGATCCGCGCCTACCGATTCTATGTCGACCTGCGCTGGAAGGACCGGTGCGCGCCGACCCCATCCGATTCCGCCAACGGCGCCTTCACGTTTGAAAGCGGCAAGGTTGGCATGGTCTTCGGCTGGATGGGCAACTCGCCGATCTACAACGCCCGGGTCAAGGGCTTCGATTGGGACATCTGCCCGCTGCCGAGCGGCCCGTTCGGCAATCCGTCGGTGGTGAAAGGCAACCAGCTTGTGATCTCGAAGGAGAGCCCGCATCCGCGGGAAGCTTGGCAGTTCATCCGGTTCCTGACGAGCCCGGAGGTCGAGAACATCCTTTACGTCAAGAACCGCCGCGCCTTTCCGACCCTCAAGTCGGTCGTTGCCTCTTCGGCGTTCATGCACCCGTCGAGCCGGCCTTACAACGTGAGGGCGTTTATCGAGGGGGTCGAGAACAGCCGTCCGCTTCCCATCGACGACCGCTGGCAGGAGTGGACGCGAGAGCTTTCGATGCGAGAGGAGAGCCTGTA
>DATJYD010000303.1:0-2564 GCA_035499755.1 Fimbriimonadaceae bacterium | reverse complement strand
CGCTGGGCGGCGCGGTCTTCACCCTGTATACGTCGTCGGGGAACGCGATTTCCGGAACGGGTTTGGAGTTGGACGCCATCGCCGCGGTCGTGATCGGCGGGACCTTGCTCAGCGGTGGCTACGGCTCTGTCTTTGGGAGCCTGCTCGGGATTCTCATTCTGGGCACGATCCAGACCGCGATCACGTTCCAAGGCACCCTCAGCTCCTGGTGGACACGGATCGTCATTGGCATCCTCCTCCTCGCCTTCATGGTGGTTCAGAAGCTGATCGAGCGCGCCGCGAAGCGGCGCTGACCTAAACTGCTGCGGCTACCGTGTGGAGTGCGCGGACTTGTCCGCGCTTTCAAACTGCGCGACTTGTCGCGCTGCCGCTCCGCCAACAACGAGAGCCGAGGACCGGCCTCGGCGCCTTGGGATCACATTCGGCGAGAGATCGAGCAAGCGACCGTGAATGAAGACGGCCTCGGGATTGAAGAGGTTGGCGGTAACGCTCGCCTACTTCCGCCTGACGATTCGCGCGGCGCTCAGGGATCCGCCCGTGTGATCCGGGGTGGATTGAAACCGCACAACCAGCTTGTCCTTCCCTTTCGTCAACTGCTCCGGCAGTGGGTAAGTGACGTCGTAGAAGGCGTTCACCGGCTTGCCGGCGAGGGTCTCTTCGGCGATCTTCTGCCCGTCGACGAGGATCTCGAAGTCCGGCCGAAGCCGCTCGTTGCCCCAGTAGGTAATCACGAGATCCTCGGGCTGGTCCCCGTTCGACTTCATCTCGAACTCCATCCAGCCGCCGGTGAGCGGCGTCCGGAAGCTGCGCCCGTTCGCGCCCCGCACGTCGTTGCGCTCGGATTTCAGGTTGTGATCGCGCTCCGGCTGCATCTCGCCGATCCGGAAGAGGTCGACCGTGCGGGATTCGAGATCGCGCTGTCGGGCCTCTTCTGCCCGGTAGTCGGCCTCCGCTTTGTCCCATTGGGCCTGCGTAAAGATGTCGAAGTAGGTCGCGTAGCGGTCATGGTGAATCGCGTAGAAGGGCCGGAACGTAAGCTGCTCAGGTCGCGCGACGCCCTGGGTCTGTAACTCCAACTTGTCCGATCCCTTAGCCGTTTCCAAAAGCCACTTGCCGACCGGCTGATCGCCGGTGACGAGCACGGGTATCCGCGGCGCCGGCTCGTTCGCCGGGCCGAGGTCGGCGGCGAGCACGAGCGGACCGTAGAGCAGGGCGACCCGGTCCGGGTTGTCCGGCATCGCCTCGGTCCGCAGCTTCATCGGCAGCGTGAACTCGACCCGGTCCCCACCGCGCCAAGTCCGGTCCAGGGAAACGAACCTGCCCGGCTTGTCGGCATGAGCGACGACCTTGCCGTTCACCTTCACATCGAATGCATCCGCCGCCCAACCCGGATGGCGGATCAGCATCTCGAACCGCCTGGGCTTCGGCGCCACGACCGTCAGGGCGACAAGACCGTTGGCCGGAAAAGCGGTCCTCTGCTCGACCTTCACTCCCGCGTCGCGCCAGTTCAGATCGGTCGGAATGAACTGCAGCACGTACAGCTTCGACGCGCCCGCGTGGAAGTAGACGGAGTCGGCGTGCTTGGTGTGAGTCTCCATCCCGGTGCCGTGGCAGCAGGTCCAGTTGTTATCCGGATCGCTGTATTCGCGATGCGAGCCGCTCGCGAGGGGCATGAAGTACGTCACCATGCCGTCGTCCGGGTCTTGGCTCGCGAGCATGTGGTTCAGGTGGGCCTTCTCGTAGAAATCGGCATACTCGACGCTCGGCTGCCACTCGATGAGGTGGCGCGTCAGCTTGAGCATGTTGTAGGTATTGCACGACTCGCAGGTGTTCGAGGACAGCGCGTTGTTCAGCTTGTCAGGCGGGCCGAGATATTCGTGGTCGCTGTTGCCGCCGATCGCGTACGTGTGGTGGTGGACGATCTGGTCCCAGAAGAACTCGGCCGTCTTCTCGTCCTTCGAATCGCCGGTGACCTCGTAGAGGTTCGCAAGGCCCACGATCTTGGGAATCTGGGTGTTGGAGTGCTTGCCGGCGAGATCGTCATGGCCCTCCGCGAGCGGGGCGAGAACCTTGTTATCGTAGAACTTTCGGGCGAGGTCGAGGTACTTCTCCTGCTTGGTGTCCCGGTAGAGCTGAGCGAGCACGTCGTTCATGCCGCCGTACTCGGTGCCGAGCATCTTCTGCCACAGCTCGGGCGTCAAATCCGCAGTCTCGGCGATCATCCAATCCGCGAACTTCTCCGCGACCTTCAGTGCTTCCTCGTTGTGGGCAAGCTCGTAGGCGTCGAGGATGCCGGCGAGCACCTTGTGGTTCGTGTACCAAGGCGACCAGAGTCCGTCGAGGTCGAAGCCGGAACTGCGGATCTCGCCCCTTTTCACCTCCGCCCACATCCGGTCTCCGTCCGGCATCGCGCCAAGGTAGCCGTCGGGGCGATTCTTCTGGCACGCGGCAAGCTCGCCTATGATGTAATCCACCTTCGCCTTGAACCGCTCGTCTCCGCTCGACGCGTAGACCTGGGAGCAGGCGCTCAAGTAATGCCCGAGCGAGTGGCCGGCGAGGCCCGA
>DATJYD010000302.1:0-5961 GCA_035499755.1 Fimbriimonadaceae bacterium | reverse complement strand
CTCCCGCTCCCTGAGATCCAGAATGCGAACCCGCCGCGGATCAACCTGTTTCCGCGCGCAGAGAACCAGCGCGTCCTTGACCAGGTTCCCCCGCAAGTCGAGGATGCAGAAGGACTGATTGAGATCGAGATCCTGCTCAATCAGGTGGTGAATGAGATTTGTTTTGCCGCAACCGGTGGCCCCGATCAGGAGCGCGTGAGTCTGCAAGTGTTTGGGGAGTAGCTGGATGTAGTTCGGTGGACGCTTCTCTCGAGACGTGACAGCGGGACGATCGCCGTGTGGAATTGCGTCGGGGTCGTCACTCCCGATAGAGCCCTTGAGCATCTCAAGCCTCTCGGCAAGCGTAGCAAGGCCTTCGAGAGGATCGTTGTCGGCGAAGGGGTAGTCGAGATCGATGCCGATCGCGTGGTGGGGCGGTCGGGGGACGGGCTCGCAACAGAGGCCCCGCCTGCGGAGATTAAGGGCCTCTTGGGTCTTATGGCAGAGGTGGTAGGCGAAGGAGCATGATTTGTCTCGGGGCGCAATCTGCATGTCCCAACGGTGAAGGCTCCTCATGCGGAGGCAACGTCCAGGGGACCGCTTCTTGAGTTAGCACTCAACCAGATCTGGAGAAAGTCTCGAATCTGGTTGAGTTACGACTCCATTTCGGGGAAGAAGTGCCTGTGGGCAACCGCCCACTCCTTCCACTCTCGGCTTATGGAAACACCCAACCGAGGGAAGCTTGCCTACCGAGTCGAGGAAGCCGCCGAACGGCTCTCGCTCAGTAGGGCCCAGGTGTACCGCCTTCTCGACCGCGGTGAGTTGGGGTCCATCACGATCGGCCGTTGCCGCCGAATCACAATCCATCAGCTTGAGGACTTCGTTCGAAGGCTCGAAGCCAGACAGCCTCGCTACGGCTTCAACACACCCCGATAGTCGGACGCTTCACGGCCTAGTGCGGGGCAACCGATGGATTGGACTCGTTGCTCTGGGTATGGGTCAGCGGGACTGGGGTTCCGCCGTTGGCCCCTACCACGTAGATCTGCTCGCGGACACGATTGATGATCGACGTGAAGACAATCCACTGAGCGGTGGGACTCCAGCTTGGCAGCGTGTCAGCGTTCGCGTCGTTCGTGACTCGATGCCGGTTTGACCCATCGGCATTCATCACGTAGAGCTGGTAGTCCCCGCTCTCGGATGAGATGTAGGCGATGCGCGACCCCAACGGACTCCATCTAGGCTGCGATGCCTGTTCGGCAACGGCGGTGAGCTGCGTAAGATTGGAACCATCGGCGTTGACTACGAGAATCTGGTAGTTACCGACATTGTCGCTTGCGTCGAAAGCGATCTTCGTGCCATCAGGACTCCACGTCGGATTGTCGTAGGTGGTCAAATGGGGCTGCTGGGCAAGGAGCACCTTGCCCGAGCCGTCGGAGTTCATTATGTAAATGCCGAACGCCTGCTGGTCGTCCGACGTGAACGTTGTCGACGCAAAGGCGATCTTCGTGCCGTCCGGGCTCCACGCCGGCGAACCGTCCCCGACGGAGAGCGGGTCGTTGGAGATGCGGTGGTTGCCCGACCCATCGGCATTCATCACGTAGATGCCCTCCGGCGGGCTGCCTTGCACGTAAGCGATCTTTGTGCCGTCCGGACTCCAGACCGGCTGATAATCATCTTCCGGGTCGTTCGTCAGCCGGATCTGATTCGAGCCGTCTCCGTCCATAACGTAGATCTCGTCACTGCCATATCGATTCGAGACGAAGGCGATCTTTGGCAGGTGGAGGATTCCGCCGCCGCCACCACCGCCTCCGCAACTGCTGAGACTCCCTCCCGCCACGGCAAGAAGCGCAAGGCAGATGAGTTGCGACGTACGAAATGCTCTTTGCGGCGAATCCACGAGGAGAGTCTACAACATATTGTTGTAGAGGTAGCGGCAAACCTCCGGGGTGTGAGAGCCGGACGAGTAGTTAAGCAACGCGTCGAACACGACCGTCTCATCGATCTCGTCGTCTCGATGCGCGAAGCCGCGCACATGACCCAACAGGAGCTTGCGGAGCGACTGGGCTGGAAGCAGCAATCCGTCTCGCGAATCGAGAAGGGCGAGCGCAATATCGAAGTCGTGGAACTCATCGACATTTGCCGGATCTTGAAGCGCGATCCCGTCGAGGTGTTTGCATCGGTCGCCGGTTCGGCGGGCTGACCGCCGAGAGAGGACGAAAACCGTGAGAGCGAGACCCTTTGAGAATGAGGAGCCAGACTTCACGGTTGGGACCGAACTGGCGATCGAGCCCTTCACGTTCGAGCAGGTTGTGAGGGAGGCGTTTCAACTTGAGCACAGCTGCACGCAGAACCAAGAGATCGCTCAGGTGATCGGCAAAGACAAGAGCTGGATCACCCACATCTTCAAGCCTTCAACCAAGCTCGACGCCGAAGGTATCCAAAACCTCATCAAGCCTCTGAAGAACCGACGGCACAAGCGGAGGATCTTGACTGCCTGGGTCAAGGATCGCTTCGGCCTCGACATAACAGATCCCGTTCCGCTCACCGTGGTGGGCAAGCCAGTGACCGCGAAGGTGTTGCGACGCGTCGACCGCCAGATTAGAGAATCCCGGCTCTTTGCCGCCGCCACGACGGCGACAGAGGGGGCAGACAAAGCCGATGATCCGATCCTCCGGGAGCAGTTCCTCGACCGTGCCTACTTCGCTCGTCAACGGCTGGAGCAGCCCGGTCACGCCATGATGGTGGCAAGGCAAGTCGTCGAGGGAGGCAGAGAGCTTCGCGAGCCCTTACGCGAGGCGATGGGCCAGTTGCTACGGGCTCGCACGCTTTTGGGGATGCTTAATTCGAAGCCGGGTGACTTGGCGCCGATCTTTGAAGCCGTCGCCAACCTCCTCGACGTGAGCCCCGCTCCTTCCACGCACCCACCATATCAGATCGCCAAGCATGAATCTCTCGTCGCGACCATTATGGGAGCGAGGATCACCTATGTCGAACGAGGACTTGTCCAGGCTTCGGCCAGTGAGCTTCGGCAGATGCTGAATGAAGTGCTCGGCTGGCCAAAAGCAAGCCGTCCCTTTCAGAAACGGTTTCTTTACAATGTTCTGGCGGCCCGGATCTGCTTGCTTCTGGGGGAGACGTTTCACGCGCAAGAGCATGTGGAGAGTGCTTTTCGCAGTGGCGACTTGCAGAACCTCCAGGCGATGGAAGCTTGCGGCGTTGTTCAAGGGAGGATTCTGGCTCTGGTCGAATCCCCGGAAGTTGCCAGCCAATACCTTCGCAAGATGAGCCTGACCTGCATAAACACCGACGACTACTACCATCAGCGAACCGCAGAATATGAGCTGGCTCGGATTCAGAACGGGCTGTTTCCGAACTGAGGCGCGCCGCGCGTTCGCTACGCGAAGCTCGATGCTTCGCGCAGCGAATATCTGGGCAGATCGCTAGTCGAGCGGATACCGTGGTGTCGTCCCGCCATGGCCGGTCAGCCGAGTGGACAGTTTGGGAACGAACGATGAACGAAGTGAAGAGTGAGTGAGCCAACTGGTAACGAGGGTTGAGTTCTCGACCAGGTTCAACTAGGCTCACGGTTGCCGACTAGGGTTGGTCGGGGCATTGGTCGTGTTTGGCTCCGGATTTGTGCTACTGCTGGCTTATCGATGCCTTCAGTCTGGAGACCCCGCTCTAAGCCGTCCCGCTCTCGCAGCAGACTGTGCCGCAGGTCAGGATTAGCGACCCTCGTATAATCGGCGCATTTAGACTAGACTGTGGCTGTCACGAGGCCTGGGTGGGCCCGTCCACTGACCTTCAAAGTAGAATAGGCTGCAGGATACTCCATAACAAGTGTAAAGTAACATGCCATCCCTCAAGACATTTCTCAGCGACCAAGAGACAAGGACTGACCTTCTTAGTAATGAAGGGATTGCTAGGACTATAGTCGCCTTGCTTAAAGAGCGGCCCGACCGCCCTGTTACCGTGGGTGTGCATGGCGATTGGGGAGTTGGGAAGTCAAGCATTCTCGAAATGATCGAGGCTGACCTCGTGGGCGACCAGGACATCCTTTGCCTCAAGTTCAACGGGTGGCGATTTCAAGGATTTGAGGACGCCAAAATAGCGCTCCTTGAAGGCATCGTAGAGGGCCTCTTGGAGAAGCGACCCGCACTAACAAAGGCGACGGCGGCGGTCAAGGAAGTCTTCCGAAGGATCGATTGGCTCAAAGTTGCGAAAAAGGGTGGTGGGCTTGCAGTTACCGCCCTTACAGGTCTCCCTAGCGTAGACCTGATTCAGTCGGCAGTTTCCACTGCCGTATCAGTTCTGAGGGACCCGGCCGGCGCGGGAACAAAAGCGGAATCGGCAATCGGTGGCCTCCTAGACTTAGTCAAACCCGCTGAGAGCTCTAGGAACGTTCCGGAAGAGGTGAACGAGTTCAGAAAAGCGTTCGATCAGCTGCTGAGGGACGCTGGAATCAAGCAACTTATCGTGCTGGTCGATGATCTTGATCGTTGCTTGCCAGATACGGCCATCGAGACTCTAGAGGCGATTCGATTGTTTGTATTCACTTCGAGCACGGCGTTTGTTATTGCTGCAGACGAAGCTATGATCGAGTATGCGGTGAGGAGGCACTTTCCAGACCTCCCGACATCTTCGGGCCCTCAGGCGTATGCCCGGAATTACCTCGAGAAACTCATTCAGGTCCCATTTCGAATACCCGCGCTCGGCGAGGCCGAAACCCGAGTTTACGTTGCGCTTGCGCTTGCCCAAGTCAATTTAGGAGAGGATTCCCCTGAGTTCTCAGCTCTGTTGGCGCATGCCAGAGAGGTCCTCAGACGGCCTTGGCTCGGGGCGCAGCTTGAGGATGGTGCCGTCAAGGAAGCCCTCAAGACCCGGATAAATGATGCCGCGGAACTCCTAGTTCTAAGTGACCGCATTGGCCCCATTCTCGCCCGCGGGACGAGCGGCAATCCAAGGCAAATAAAGAGGTTCCTCAATCAAATGCTGCTTCGAGAACGGATCGCGGAATCACGTGGTTTCGGTGAAGACCTAAAGCTTCCGATCTTGGCAAAGCTCCTCTTAGCAGAAAGGTTTAGCCCGCGCTTCTTTGATGAAGTTATCTTGGAGGCGTCGGCTGTTCCGAACGGATTCTCGAAGTCTATCTCCTCCCTCGAAGATGCGTCCCAACCGATCGCCAGCCCAAATCCGGGGGGGTCAAAGGAAGATGTCTCGGCCAAGAAGGAGCAATCGGAAGCGGCACATTCCCCCTGGGCACAAGATCCTTGGGTGACCTCCTGGGTCGGACTGGAGCCCTCCCTTGCTAACGTTGATCTCCGACCCTACGCGTTTGTGGCAAATCAACAGGCGCGCATGTCGATGGGAACCGTCTTGGGACCTCTGATCGGAATAGTAAACGGGCTGATGGGGCCGGAGATGTCGATCGCAGGAATGGAAAGTCAGCTTCAGAAGCTTTCGCAGGCAGAGGCGAAAGAGATCCTGGGCGAATTATTCAAGCGAGTCAGGAGCAGCGACCTCAAGACAAAACCTGCTGGCATAGACGGCATACGGGGCCTGCTAAAGGTGCATCCGTCTCTTCAGCCGGACGTGATTGGGTTTCTTCAGCTACTTCCAGCGGACGGCCTGGGCCCCTGGGCCATCTCTGGGTGGGGATCGCTATTGAATTCAGAGAAAGCGGCATTCGAAGCCGTTTTGACGGCCTGGTCGGGAAGCACCACGAATACGATGCTTGCAACTGCTGCGGGTCAGACGCTTAAGGCAACAGGGAGTAAGAAGTAAAGCCATGGGCACTTCCAATTCATACGGGGGGCCTGGTAACAGCAACCCACTAATTCCTACCTGGCTCGACGGCCAGGGCGCAGGAGGTCCCCAACCTCCTGGACCGGACTCACCTCCTGATCCCAACGACCCTACAGAAGAGAGTCCTCCTGAGGTCCCAAATCCACCTGCTCAGCCTGCCACCGAACCATTGCGTTT
>DATJYD010000301.1:0-3010 GCA_035499755.1 Fimbriimonadaceae bacterium | reverse complement strand
CCGGTCGCCTTGTCGATCATCGCCTCGCCCTTCACGTCCGCCGTCCCCTTCATCGTCATGTTGGGCACGCCCTGATCGGACTCTTGACCTTTCATGATGTCCGCCATGTTTGCGTCCACTTTCAGCTTCCCGGTCACGTCGATGCACCAAACGAGGGCGCCGTTGAACTCCTTCTCCCCGATGAACTTCGCGGTCAGCGTCTGCGGTTCCTTGCCGAAAATCGGGTTCTTCGGAGCAGGAAACGTCCAGGTGTCGCCGAGATTCACGGGCTTGTCGGGAAACTCCACGAAAGCGATCGACGACGTTGGGCTTGTCCCCATCACCATCGTGATCATCGCGTCCTGCGTCTTCGTCGGGTCCATTGCGAAGCGGTTGCGCGCATCGAGCTTGCCGGTGACCTTCATTTCCTTGGGCAACCCGTCCAGCATGGGATCGACGTACTGGGCGATCGAGCCGTCGGCCTTGGCGCTGATATCGCTGACATCGGCATCGACGGCAACTTGCCCCGATGCGGCGTCGAGCTTGCCCATCTTGAGTGTTACCGTCATCGACGAGTCGATCTTCAGATCGCCGTCGAAAGCGGAAGAGCTTGCCTGCGAGTTGACGAGCGTTTTGAACTTGTAGACTTCGGTGGCGTTCTCCTTGAGCTCGTGCCGCAACGTCGTGCCCTGCTGCGCGGCCGCAGCCAGAGCGATAACAGCGAAACCGGAAAATAGAAGACTTGGCTTATACATCGTAGAACCCTTCCCAAGATTGTAGTGCCTCCTTGTCGCGATTCGCGCCGCATAGGCCGGTTATCCTAGCCCGCGTGTTGGCGAAGAAGGCGATCCCGTAGCGGCAGGGCTTGCCCTGCGAAGCTCTCGCCACTAATGCAGCAAGCCGAGCGCCTGTGCTCGCGCTCACCGCATGAATCGAAGCGGTTGGCGCCCGTATCCCGTCTTCACTCGCATATGTTCGCCTTGGCTGCCTGCCTGCTCTGCCAGACGCCTCGATTGACGACGATCGTCCTCGGGGGCGACATCATGTTGAATGGGATCGCCGTCAAGCAGAAGCCTCTCGCGATGATCGGTCCTTTGATGAGGCCGGCGAGCGTTGCCCTCGCTAATCTCGAGATTCCGCTCACGACGGCCGGCCGCAAGACGTCGCACAAGTCTCCCGCCGAGGTGGCGGCTCGAAAGCAGTACATTCTCAAGGCCGACCCGGCCCACGCGCCGTTCATCGCGGCCGCCGGCATCCGCATGGTTTCACTCGGCAACAACCACTGCATGGACTATCGAGCGGCGGGGATGCGCCAGATGGAAGGGGCGCTCTCCAAGAACCGAATCCTCTTCGCGGGAGCGGGAGAAAACCGCTACCTCGCGCTTCAACCCACCGTGTACGTGGATCGCGACGGAACCCGCGTCGCGTTGATCTCGGCCCTTGCCTTTGTCGGCGGCGCCGCCCTTGGGCATTGCACACCCGCCGGCGAGGACTCCCCGGGGATCGGCACCCTTCCCTTCGACGGAAGGATTGACAAGACGGCCAAGGAACAGCTCGCGAGGATGTTCGCGGACGCCAAGCGCAACTGCGACATTCTGATCGTGGGGCTTCACTGGGGCGTGGAACGCCAGAAGCTGCCCACCGCCTATCAGGTGCAGCTTGGGCGGGCCTGCATCGATGCCGGAGCCGATATCGTCTGGGGAAACCATCCGCATGTGCTTGAAGGCGCCGAGCTGTACAAGGGCAAACCGATTCTCTACTCGATGGGCAACCTCATATCCTCCAAAGGAGGCGAAACCGGCCTCGTGAAGCTGGCCTACCGTCCCGGCTCCTTCCTTAAGGCCGACTTCCTCCCTCTGCGGATTTCCGCAGGCCGAGTCTTTCCCGAGAAGGGAGCCGCCGCCGCGTCCGCCACGCGAGAGTTCCAAGGTCTGTGCCGGCTCCTAGTGAAGCGCTTTCCGTCGAAGCGCTCGCTTGCCCTGATTCCCTACCGTTAGGAAGTCGCCTCGTTGCCATTGCGCGGCACGTCACCTTGAAGCCTGAGCGAGTGGAACGAGCCTCGAAGACGAAGGACCAGGCCCGAAGAACCGAGCCGATCCTAGCCCAGGCCGGTTGGCCTGACGGTCCTGGGGTGCGCCATGAAAGGGCGCGATATTCGGATTCCTCCGCCCGTTTCAGAGCAGGAGGTTGTCTCTTTGCGTATTGGCTCCCTATAGCGTCAGGCCTTCCAATCCCGACCGCCGTCTTTTCCCAAACCCAAGAACGAGTCCTCGAGGGTTTGCCCCTGACCCTTTTCCCAATCACCTGGGGAGACCGACGCAAAGCAGCGGCCTCCCTGGACTGGCACCCCAAAACGATGATCCATAACATCTGAGCGCGCCGGGCGCGCATGCCCTATCGGAAGCCGTGCCGCGCATCGACCGCGTAGGCGAACCATTGAGGCCGGTTAGGTAGTCTCGGCTTCGTGCGCGCGATTCTATTCGGCATTCTCTCCGCACTGGCGATCGCCACTCCCGCTCAGACCGGGCAGGCCTACACCGCCAAGGGGACGGCGCCCCAGCCCTGGCAGATCAACGCAAACCACACGCTGATCTGGAACGGCACGCCGTACCTGCCGGTCGGCCTGCGAATCGAGGGAACCCCTTCCGAGGTCGCGCGGGCCAAATCCGCGGGGTTCAATGACGTCATTGTGGACCTGCCGGCGAATGGAACGGGTTGGGATGAGACGATCAAGGCCCTCGAATCTTCCGGGATGCGATACCTCATCGCCTTATCGTCTCTTGCGCCGATGGCGGAGGGCGTCGCCATCGATCCCGCGGGATACCGGATTTCCGGCATCACTCAGGCCCAGAAGCTCTCGATCTCCTTGCCTGGCGCGACGGGGGCCCTGGTTGTGATCCTCAACGAGCGGGACTCTTCGATCTCCGAGTCGAAGCTCTATCCGGTGATGAACGGGAATCTGAGTCTCGACGTGAAAGCCTACGGGGAGTTCCAACAGGTCGTCCTGATCTATCCTCGCATGAGGAGCCTC
>DATJYD010000300.1:0-5284 GCA_035499755.1 Fimbriimonadaceae bacterium | reverse complement strand
CACTTGCGACGCGAAAGCGCTCCACGATCTCGCTCAGAACGACCAGGTCGTGAGGATCGAACCAATCACCTGATCCAGCCCGCGGGGACGGTCTCCGGTTGGAATGACACGCCGGGTCGCCGTCCCGAGGGAGCGCGGTGCGACTTGATCGGAAAGGCGTCGGCGGGTCACACTAGAACCTCGATATGAACAAGCGAACCGGCGCAAATAGGAGGCATGGCTAGACATCCTGGCCACGCCCCCGACCCTCGACACTCTTCGGCACTCACCCTCGAGTCCCTTCGCCTGCTTCTCGATCGACCGGAACGCAATCGCCGCGGCCTATTCTGGGCCGAGGGCTGCCGGTCCTTCTTCTCCGCTCTTGAAAACGGCTGGCCGATCCGAACCGTCGTCTATTGCCCGAAGCTGCTCCACAGCCGGCAGACATGGCGAGCCCTCGAAACCTCCGCCGCCGATGCCTTCCTCAAGGTGTCGCCGGAGGAGTTCCACCTTCTCACCCGAAGGAGCGAACCGGACGGGATCGGCGTCGTCTGCGAGCAGCGGTGGCTGCCTCTCATCGAGCAGACGCCCGATCACGGCGATCTCTGGGTCGCCCTCGATTCGGCCCGAACTCCCGGCAACCTCGGGACCATTCTCCGAACCTGCGCGGCAACCGGCGTTCGTGGGGTCATGCTCATTGGAGGCGAGGCCGATCCCTACGACGCGTCGGCGATCCGCTCCAGCATGGGCGCCATCTTCTCGGTTCCTCTGATCCGGACGAGCGCTCGATCCCTCGCGGGCTGGAAGGTCCGCCGCGACGTCCTCTTCGTCGGCGCCACGCCCAACACTCCCCTCGACTACCGGCGAGGTCGCTACCGGACGCCGCTCGTGCTCATGATGGGCAGCGAGCGATCCGGCTTGCGCGACCGCCAGATCGCTCTGTGCGATCGGCTGGTGCGCCTGCCCATGACCGCCAAAGTCGACTCCCTCAACCTCGCCGTGGCCACGAGCCTGATGCTCTACGAGGTCAGGAGAGCGGAGGGCGGATAAGAGACGAAGAGACCGGAGACCCTTTCAGGTCACGGTCTCTCGTCCTTATCCAGGTCTCACCGCCCTACCGGCAGCGACAGCAGCAGGCTGCTCCTCCCGGGCAGTGGGCGCAATGGCACACCACGGCCGGCGCCGGCTTCACGGACCGGGCAAAGGTCGGGGCGAAGCTGGCTGCCGAAGCCGCCACTGAGACCGCGACGACGAGCAGGAAGCGCAGGGCGAAGCGCGTGGGTAGTCGCGTGCCGGAGGCTTTCGGCCCCCGAGTCCGGAAGAGGATCCGGGGGGTGACAATTCCGAGCAAGATCGGAATGGGCCGTCGCGTAAGAGTGTCCGTCACCATCATTTCTCCTCGTAGCTGTATTTGGGTTCCCAGCCCTTCGCGCCTTCCTGGAGCATGTCGAGGAAGGGCCAGACCGCGCAGAAGTCGTCTCCCGGGCCGAAATGGGATTTGCCGGTTCGATAGATCCGGCCGTCGGGATCACGATGGAACGTCGATACTCCCGGCCAGGGCCCGGGATGCGGTCCGTCGTCCTCCCAGAATCCCATGTCGCGGATGAAGGAACTCCCGTGAGCGGAGATCATCTTGAAGTTCCAGTTTCGCTTCGCGGCAAACCGCTTCTGCACCTCCGGCTTGTCCGGCGAGCACACCACGAAGGCGGCGCGGTCGAGCAAATGGGGCAGAATCCCCGTGAACCCGTCCGCCCACATCGTGCAGTAGGAGCAGCCGGTTCCCATGTTGTGGACCACGATGAGATCCTCTTTCGAGCCGAACAGCTCGGACAGGCGCACGTCGGCGCCGTCCGAGTCCTTCAGCAGATAATCCTGCACTTGCTCGCGAGGCCGGCGCTTGCGAGCCTCGGTGAGGCGTTGCTTGGCGGCTTCGACCTCATGTTCGAGGTCGTCGATTTCTTTGTCGATCAGATCTACGGTGTCAGTCATATTGAACTCCTTCGAGAAGTTGGGGCGGGCCGGAAACGGCGGATAGACGAAAGAGGCGAAGCCGGTGATCACGCCGAGCATGGCTTCCCACTGATCCTCGAACTCCCCTGCCCAGTCGCGATGAGCCGGGCAAAGGTGGTCGGGATCGAGCAATTCCGGAGCGGCGGCGCGCCTGAGCGGCGTGAACCCGCTCGTCGAATAGTGAACACCCGACCGAGCCGGCAGAAGATGGGGAGCATGGACTTGGCGGAAGATCCGAGGCGCGAGGCCGAAATAGGCCTGGAAGATCCGTGTGAAGGCCTCCTGGGCTCCGTACCCGGCATCTAGCGCGATCTCGGCGACCGGCGCGTCCGTCGTCTTGAGCCGGAACGCGGCTCGCTCGAGGCGCAGCCGCCGCACGTGGTCCATCACCGACTCCCCGACCACGGCCCGGAAGATCCGGTGGAAGTGATGCTGCGAAAAACAGGCGACGTCGGCGAGCTGATGCGGCGTCAACTCATCGTCGAGGTGGGCCTGGACATAGTCCAGTACCTCCGAGATGGTGGCGACGTATTCGGCTTCCGTCCGGTTGGGCACGTCCACGCGCTCTATGGTACAGCGGTTTCGCCGAGCCGCATTTGATCGTCTGTGCTATTTCAAATTTGTCATTCCGGCCCGCGCGGGGGACATCCGTTCCTCCCCGGATCTCCGATCGTGCTCCTGTCAGACCCCTCGGGGTCGCGAGCGACGAAGCTTACAGCGGGATGGCATTGTGGCCAAATCCCGAGATTCAGAGCTTGCTTGCGGCAGCCTCGTCGATCCACCACTCCACGCGTTTTGCCTTGGATGCGAGGGCGGCGGCGGGGTAGCGCAGATCGCCGTCGATCACTTGCTTCAGCCGCTCGGCCTTGTCCTTGCCCGCGACCACGAAGAGCACCTCTCGCGAGGCGGCGAGGCAGTCGAGGGTGCAGGAGAGGCGTTCCGGCGATTCGGGAGGGCCCTGGGTCGTGACGACCCGAGTGGGAGCGCCGGATTCATCCGGCTCCGGAAGCGCCCCGTGCCCTTCCGATCCGGCACTCGATGGTCCCCGAAGCCGAATGAATTCGGCGCTCCCAGGGAAGATGGAGGCGGTGTGGCCGTCGTCGCCCATGCCCTGGAGCGCGAGGTCGAACGTGTGGTCGCGCCCATCGAAGAAGTCGTGGAGGATCCGGTCATAGCGCTTCGCCGAATATTCCCAGCCTTCTTCGTCGTACATCCAGTGCGAATTGGCGAGAGGGATGTCGATCTGCCGGACCAGTTCGTCCTTGATCATCTTCTCATTCGACCGCTCGTCGCTCGGGGGTACGTATCGTTCGTCGCCGAGGAACAAATGGACCTTCCGCCATTCTATGTCCTGCCGAGTGCCGAGCAACTGATAGAAGCGCCTCGGCGTGTGGCCGCCGCTGAGGGCGACGCAGAACCGGTCGCAGGGGTGGACCAGGTTGGCGAAGTGATCTACGAGAGTCCACGACAGGGCCTCGAGATCAGGAAAGCAACGGATCGTTGCTGATTGATGGTTGATTGATGATTGATCGTCCAACACACGCCACCGAATACCTTAACACCCTAATACTACAATACCACAATACCACAATACCACAATACCACAATACCCAATACCCAATACCCAATACCCTAACACCCAACACCAAGGATGTCACTTGAACTCCGTCCGCTGCCACAGTGGCGAGAACCAGTTGTGGCCGGCTTGGGCAAGCATGGTGTTCGCGGCGGAAGGTCCCCAAGACCCGGCCGCGTAGTTCGGCATCGAGAAAGCCGGCGTGTTCTCCCAGACCTCCAAGATCGGCGTGACGACCTTCCAGGCGGCATGCTCCTGATCGTCGCGCATGAAGAGGGTGCCGTCGCCGACCATCACGTCGTAGAGGAGGGTCTCGTAGGCCTCCGGCGAGGCCGTCTGGAACTCGTCCTGATACCGGAAGTCCATGCTCGCGGTGCGCAGGTACATCCCCGTCCCCGGCTCCTTCGCCTGAAAGCGCAAGATAATCTCCTCTTCCGGCTGGATGTTGATGACCATCCGGTTCGGCTCGATCGTCTCCGCCGCGGTCAGCGGAAACATCTGGTGGGGCACGGGGCGGAAGGCGATGATGATCTGCGAAATCCGCGCTTCCAGCCGCTTGCCGGTGCGCAGATAGAACGGCACGTCCTGCCAGCGCCAGTTGTCGATGTACAGTTTCACCGCCGCGTAGGTCTCGGTTTGGGAGTGGGGATCCACGCCCTCTTCCTCGCGGTAGCCGGGTACGTCTACTCCGCAGATATTGCCGTGTCCGTATTGGCCGCGCACGGCTGAAAACGGCACCGTCTCCGGCGTCAGGGGGCGGATCGCCTTCAGCACATCGACCTTCTTGTTGCGCACCTCGTCGGCATTGAAGGAAACCGGGGGCTCCATCGCGACCATGCACATGAGTTGGAGGAGGTGGTTCTGGATCATGTCGCGCAGAGCGCCGGCATGGTCGTAATAGCCGCCACGCTTCTCGACACCCACCTCCTCCGCGACCGTGACTTGCACATGGTCGATGTAGTTCCGGTTCCAGATCGGCTCATAGAGCGCGTTGCCGAAGCGGAAGGCGAGAAGGTTCTGGACGGTCTCCTTGCCGAGGTAGTGATCGATCCGGAAGATCTGGTTCTCGTGCCACGTTCGGAGGAGCCGTCGGTTGAGGTCGTCGGCCGATTCGAGATCGCGGCCGAATGGCTTTTCGATCACGAGGCGCTCGCGCTTGCGCTCTTTCGCGAGATGAGCCTTGTCGAGGTTGTCCGAGATCATCTCGACGATGCTCGGAGGAACGGACATGTAGTAGACGTGGACCGCCTCGCATCCCCACTGCTTCTCCAAGTCCGCGATGAATTTGAAGAGATCCTTGTAGAGAGCCTCATCGCCGAACTCGCCGCAAAGGAAGTGGATGTTGGCGGCGAAATCGCTCCACTTCTTCTCATCCTTGATCTTCTGGCGCGAGAACTCCTCGACGGCGTCCCTCATATGGTTCTGGAACGGTTCGAGGTCGCAGGAGCGGGCAAGGCCGACGATCGAGAACTTCTCGGGCAGGGCCCTGTCGATGAAAAGATTGTAGAGGGCGGGGAACAGCTTGCGCTTGGACAGGTCGCCCCCCGCTCCGAAGATGCAGAAGATGGTCGGCTGTTTGTGGTTGTTGGGCATCGGTTAGCTCTGCTTGTTTCCTACCAAGTCTGAATTCGGTTCGTCATCCTGAAGGCGAGCCGTAGGCCGCCGAAGGACCCTGGTTGCTTCGACGAGATCTCCCTGATCCTGAAGGCGAGCCGTAGG
>DATJYD010000299.1:0-2216 GCA_035499755.1 Fimbriimonadaceae bacterium | reverse complement strand
TTCGGGCGGGGGAGGCGTCGAGTTCGAGGAGCATGATACGGCTGCTGTCGAGCGCCACAGACGAGGCGACCACGTCCACCGAAAAGTCCCGGAAGACCTCCTTGTGAATACCATCCGTCGAAAGGACCCGTCGCTCCTCCGGTCCTGCCTCCCCGACCGGCCTGACGATTGCGACGAACTCGACGCCGTCCATCGGGCTGCGGTGGGCTGGCGGGCTCTGGATCGCTTCGAACAGCGCGATTCCTACAGCGATTGCGACCATTATGCGTTTGCTCCTTCCTTCTTACCTGTTAGAAGCCCGAGAGAATCCGGAGGATTCTGTCCGTCCAAAGCTCCGGGACATCGAATCCGAACTCCCGGATGGCCGACTTCGTTCGTCCGCCGATCAGCAGGTAGCGGACCTCATGCTTGTTCAACAAACTCAAGAACTCGGTGAAGTCGTGCGGAAGCTCGATTGCGATAGAAGGTTCTTCTCAGCCTCTGGATGGCGGCGAGTCTTTCGTTCACGCTCCTCGATCGCCAGTATTCGACCATGCCATCAGGCTGGTCGACGTCGTCGAACGAAAGCGCCGTTCGATCCACACGCTCCTCACGGCTCATCGCAACCAGTATATACGCCGCCCAGTCGACTCGCCTCGCCTCGATCGAGACCGATCGGATCCTTCGACTCGCCCGCGATCCGTTGATTGGCGGCTGCCCGGCCCGACGCAAACTGGCAAAAAAACTTCTTGGATTTGGCTGACTATACCGATATACTAACCGCTAACCGGGTTGGTGGAGCTGATGACAAGGACGCGGTGGTTCTTGAGTGGGGAACGATCCCCAAGGGAAGATCGAGGGGTTAAGACATGGCGGTGACCCTTCGCGATGTGGCGGCGCGAGCGGGCGTATCGCCGGTCGTCGTTTCTCGCGTTCTCCACAACAAAGCCCAGGCGATCCGAGTCAGCGACGCCACTGCGGAGCGAGTCCGCCAGGCGGCGGAAGAGCTGGGGTACCGGTGCAACGTCGCGGCGCGCAACTTCCGGGCCCAGCAGACGATGACGATCGGGATTCTGCACGGCAGCGGCTTCGCGCGGCCGAAGCTGAACGAAGGATCGCGCTACTTCGCCTGCCTGATGGACGGCCTGATCGAGGGCGCTTTCCGGAACGGCTACAGCGTCACGTTGTGTCCGCAGCTTCTGAGCGACGCGCCGGAGAGCGCGATGGGGGATGGCCGGTTCGACGGGCTCGTGTGGTACAGCTCGGTCTCCTCGGACGCGAATCTCGGGGCGCTGGCGCGGTGTTCGGTGCCGCTCGTTCTCATCCACTCCCGCACGGCTCAGTTCGGCAGCCGGCATTCGGCGGTGCTCTGCGACAACGAGCAGGGGATCGGGGGAGCGGTAGAGCACCTGGTTGAGCTCGGCCACCGGCGGCTGGCCTTCGCGATGGACGTGAGCCCGCTGAACCTCGAATCGCTCGACCGGCTTGCCGTCTTCCGCCGGCACTGCGCTCTACACGGGATCGAGACGGGCGACCGGGACGTGCTCGAGGTCGGGTGGGACCGGCGGGAAGTCGACTCCTACTTCCGGGGCGGGCTCCGCCATACCGCGCTGATCGCGCACAACGACGGCCTCGCCGCGGAGTTTCTCAACCGGGCCAAGGACTTCGACATCGACGTCCCCGGACAGTTTTCGATCGTCGGCTTCGACTCGACCAGCTTCTGCGACGAGTTGAGGCCGACCCTTACGTCGATCTCGCAACCCTTGCGCGAGATGGGGGAGTGCGCGATCGACTTTCTCGTTCGCACCATTCAAGGCGAATTGCCCGAACCGGTGGAACAGATCTTCCCTTGTGGCCTCGATATTCGAGAGTCCACTGCAATCGTAGGTGACAGAACATGAAAAACAGGGCATTTACGCTCATTGAACTGCTTGTCGTTATCGCGATCATCGCGATCCTTGCCGCAATCCTCTTTCCCGTCTTCGCCCAAGCCAAGATGGCCGCGAAGAAGACGGTCGCCGTCAGCAACGTGAAGCAACTCGGTCTGGCGATCATGATGTACCAGAACGACTCCGACGACACGTATCCGACGGGCTTCGGCTCGACGGGCTGGACCGGGATGGATCTCTGGTGCCAGAAGGTGCAGCCGTACGTGAAGAACGTGAACATCTTCGCCAGTCCGGCCGACAACCAGGGCGGCCAGACGCCGGTGATCGGAAGCTGGGCGGGCATCGGCG
>DATJYD010000298.1:0-5821 GCA_035499755.1 Fimbriimonadaceae bacterium | reverse complement strand
CGAGTTGAACTACAGCTCCGACATCGACCTCGTCTACGTCTTCCGCGACGGCGGCGAGGAGGTGCGGCTCTCCCGAGTCTGCGAGGCCCTCACCCGCGCCCTGACCGACCGCATGGGCCGGGGCCAGCTCTTCCGCGTGGACCTGCGGCTCCGCCCCTACGGGGGGACCGGCCCCGTTGCCGCCTCCATGCGATCGGTCGAGAGCTACTACGAGCTCTACGCGGAGCCGTGGGAGATCCAGGCCCTCCTCCGTTCCCGCCCGATCGCCGGATCCCCCGACACCACTGCGCGCTGGGAAGCGATGCGCCAAAGACACTGCTTCAAACCGACCTTGCCCGCCGAGGCCATCGAATCCTCGCTCGAGATGCGAACCCGGACGGAACGCGGCGCCAATCCAGCCGACATCAAGCGAGGAGCGGGTGGGATTCGCGATGTCGAGTTCCTGGTGCAGATTCTCCAACTCGTCCACGGCCACCGCTCGGAGAACCTGCGGGTTCGGCCGACCCTCGCCGCCTTGGCCGCTCTCGAGCAGCACGGCATCCTCGACCAGACCGTCTGCGAGAGTCTTCGCGCCGGGTACACGTTCCTGCGCCAACTGGAGCATCGGCTGCAGTTCGTCCACGACCAGCAAACCCACCTTGTCCCCACGTCGGAGGAAGGCCGTCGGCGGCTCGCCCGGCTCGCCGGCGTCGCCGATTGGGAGGAGCTCGCGCATCTCCTGGAGCTCCACCGACGTACAATTGGAAGCTTGTACCAATCGACCCTCAATCCGGCCGCCGAATCCTCCCCCGATCGGATGGTCATCGCGGAGGCGACGGGAAGCCTCGGCCACTCCGTTCTCCAGTGGTTCGACGTTCTGCCCGAAAGCGAGACGTTCTATCGTGCGCTCGTTCAGAATCGCGACAGCCTCGAACGGGTCGAGACGATCGCCCGCTTCGCGCCCCGGCTTCTCCCTATGTTCAAGTCCTCGGTCGTCCTCACCGAGTTGGTGATCGGCGGCGAGGTCGAAGAGGAGTTCGAGCCCACGGCGGCGATCGAGGCGCTTGCGCTCGATGCCAAGCCCAAGGCGATCGCCGAAGCCTACACCCGATCCTGGGCCCATCTTTGCGCGCAATGGGTGCTTTCAGGCTCCGGCGATCTATGCCGTCAGATCACCGCCCTCGCCGACACCTTGCTCCGCCACTGCGCGCGGAGGCTCTACTCCGAATTCGACATCATCGGCCTCGGCTCGCTCGGACTCGAAGACATGACCCTCGACTCCGATGCGGACGTCGTCCTCTTCGTCTCTTCGAGCACCCATCACGGGGATGCGGAGACCCATGCCCAGTTCTTGCTCAGCCTCGTCGGCCAGGTCAAACGCCTGGGCGCTCCCATCGATCTCGATCTCCGGCTAAGGCCGGAAGGCGGGCGCGGCTTGCTCGTTCGCACCTACGAGGGCTTCGGCCGCTATGAGCTGGAGTCGATGGAGATGTGGGAGCGCTTCGCCCTTGGCCAGTCGCGGCTCGTCTTCGGTAGCGAGGACGCCCTGAAGCTGGTTCGCAAGGCGGCCTACGCGCAGCCCCTGACCCCGGAACGCCTGCGCGAGCTGCTGGCCATGAAGCGGCGCATCGAAACCGAACGCGTCTTGCCCCAACATATGCGACGGGAGACGAAGCTGGGTCTGGGCGGCCTCACCGATATCGAGTGGTTCGTCCATCTCCACGAGATGCGCTATCCGACCGCGACGAAAGCCGGCGAGTGCCTGCACATGGAGGACCGGATCCGGACTCTCGCCCGAGCCCGGCTTATCAATGCCGTCGAGGCGGAGCAGCTTCTGAGCGCGCGGGAGCATCTGCTGACCCTCCGCTTGCGTCTCGGCTTGCAGGGATTGAAGAAGGACTTGCTCCCGGAGAACCCGGACAAGCTGGGCCGGCTGGCCCACGCGGGCGGGTTCAAGGATGGGAACGAATTCCTCGCTCATCACGAGAGCATCATCGAAGCGGTTCGGACGATATACCAGGAGGGGTTGGAGCGTCTCAAGGCATGAGGGTCGAGATTGGTGGATGAGATGAGAACCGGGAGGGTGGGCAAGTGCTGGCCGGTCTGTTCGTTGCCGCCTATTTGCTAGGAGCGGTACCGGTCGGCGTGCTCGTTGCACGCGCGCACGGCGTCGACATCCGCACCGTCGGCAGCGGCAACATCGGCGCCACCAACGTCAAGCGGGCGCTGGGTATGGGCTGGGCGATCTTCGTCTTCGTCTTCGACATGCTCAAGGGCTTCGCTCCGACCTTCGCCGCTCGGTTCGTCAGCGGCGATGAGTGGGTCTGGTATCTCGTGGGGATCGCCGCCGTCGCCGGGCACTGCGCCTCGCCGTTCCTGAAGTTCAAGGGCGGCAAAGGGGTCGCGACCTCGCTCGGCATGGTCTTGGGCGGATCGACTTGGGTCGCGCTGGGCGGCTTCGCCGTCTTCGCGCTGATTCTCGTGCCTCCGAAGACGCGGTACATCAGCCTCGCGAGCATCATCGGGGTTGGCTGCGCGGCCCTGATCGGCGCCGCCTTGCGGGACTGGACCTACGTCGCCTTCGGAAGCCTGCTGTTCCTCTTCGTTCTCTACACTCATCGCGCGAACATCAATCGTCTGCAGAACGGGACGGAGCCGCGATTCAAGTTCGGCAAGGACCGGCCGCCAAAGGACGATGGAGGTGAAGAGTGATGGATTCCCTCCATGACGTCGCCCTCAATCATCCCCAGTTCTTTCTGATCGCCGCCGTCACCTGGATGGCGCTCGCGGTCTGGATCGTCTCGCTCATCGGCTGGATGGTCATGGGCGAGATCGAGGGACTTTTCGGGACGATCGGCATCGGCGTCGCCCTCGCGCTCGGCTACTTCGCGATCCGCCCTCCGACGCTGCAGCTTCAGCCCTTCGCGGCGGTCGCGACCATCCTGACGATCGTCACGTACCCCATCCTCCGAAAGGCGGTGAATGACCGGGAGTTGCTGCTCATCGACGTGGAGGCGATGGAAGACGCCTACGAATCGCTCGCGTTGAAGCCCGAGAACCACGCCGTTCGATTCAAGCTCGCAAAGCTCCTCTACGAACGGGGTCACGTCGAGCCAGGCATGGCGGTCGCGGCCGCGGTCATGCGGGACATGCCGGAGAAGCTGTATCCGGAGGAGAACCGGATCTTCAGCCGGTGGAAGCGCCAGCAGCCGGGCATCGACGCCGCAAAGCCGATTCCTTGCTTCGATTGCGGCCATCACAACCCGGGTTCGGCGATCTTCTGTGAGCGCTGCGGACGTCCCTATCTATTGGATCGTGTTCGCGGGGTCGTGCTCGGCGGCCAGTTCGGGAAGAAGCTCATGGCTGGCTGGATCGCGGGGATTCTGGCTCTTATCGGCATTCCCATGGCTTCGACGCTGCCTCCGGTTCCTGCCATCGTCGTGATGGTCGCCATCATGGCTTGCGCGGGGCTCGTGATCGGTCTCGCCCTTCGCCCTGCTAAGAGAGTGACTCTTCAATGAAGTTGATGGACCGCTACATCGTTCGGGAGCTGATCGTCCCGTTCCTGGCCGGGTCATTCACGATCGCCTTGCTGTTCGCCGCCAACCAGTTGATCTACATCCTCAAGACGTTCAACAGCCAGGCGGTGCCCGCTTCGGCCATGGTGCAGATGGTCATCTTCCGGATGCCCTATTGGCTGAACCTGACGCTCCCGGCCGGGATTTCGCTCGCGGCGGCCTTGGCGATGACCCGGCTCGCCCGGGAGTCGGAGATCACCGCGATGCGCGCGAGTGGCGTTCGTGTCCTGCGGGTGATTCTCCCGGTGGCGCTCTTTGGGCTCGTCATCGCGGTCGGAGACTACGCGCTGGAGGAGAAGGTCATCCCAAAATCCCAGCCGCGAGCCGAACACCTCGAGATCGACACCGCGATCGCCTCGGCCGGCCCCCTCGTTCACCCGAACGTGTGGCTGACCTTGAAGGGCGGATATAGCGCCTCCTTCGGTTCCGTGACGCGGCAAGGAGACGATTCTCTTCTCATCCGGGACGTCACGCTTGGGCGGATCGATGGGGACACGACCACCTTCATCACCGCCCCAACCGGTACCTATCTCAACGGGATCTGGCACTTTGACAACGTGAGGTTCTGGGACCTTACGCCCGCCGCTCTCAAGCTGACCCACGGCACCGCCGAGGGGATGACGATATTCCAGCCTATCTTCCTGAACGACATATTCTCGAATCAGGAGCCTGAAGACAAAACCGCGGTCGAACTCGCCCAGGACATCAAATCGGGAAAGGCGCTCAACCGGGACATGACCCCCGAAGAGATCGCCTACTATGAGCGGTTCTCGGTGCCTGGCGCATGCATCGTCTTTGCCGCCATTGCGCCGATTTTCGGAATCATGTTCTCCAAGTCGGGCAGCTTCGCGGGAGTACTCCTCGCCTTCGTTCTCGTCCTCCTCTACTACAACGCCTTCGTGGTCTCCACCGATATCTTCGGCCGCAATCACTGGCTGAATCCTTGGCTGGCCGCCTGGGCGCCGAATATCGCGTTTGCCGCCTTAGGGCTGCTGGCAATTCGGAGGCTTGAATGAGGATCCGGGCGATTGGGCTCGGAATTCTCTCGATTGCGGCCCTTCAAGCGAGGGCTCAGGTTTTCAGCGGCTCCGTCGGCGAGGGGCTGCGTACGCTCCAGCAGCAGGAGCTTCTGCCGCCGGTCGATCAGCCTGTGCCAACGCAGCCCAGCGGCAATCCGCTGCCCCCCGAGCAGCGTCAGGGCGATCTGCCAAAGCCAGGCGAACTCGGGCAGGACAGCGGCTACTTTCACCTGATCCAGGGTCAGATGAGCTTCGACGGTCCTCTCGTGACCGTTTCGGGGCCCGGAGGCGTCGAATTCACCGATCGCGGCTATCACTGCTGGGCGGACGAAGCGCTCGGAAACACCGATACCAACACCTACACCTTGAAGGGGCACGTGCGCGTGGAGGGGCGCGACGAGAGCATCTACGGAGACACGGTCCAGGTCGACTTCACCAAGAAGACCTTCGTCGCCGAGAACGCGGAATCCACATTGAAGCCCGCCCTGACCAAGGGTCTGAAGGATAACCTCTACGTCAAGGGGCAACGCTCCAACGGCAGCGAGGCGGAAGTCTTCGGGGAAAACACGTCGACTACCACGTGCAGCTACCCCTCACCGCATTTCGAGATCGTCTCCGAACGGACGGACGTCCGCCCTCACCGGAGGATCATCTTCCGCAAGGTCAAGCTCATCATTCTCGGCCACGTCGTCCTTCGCTTGCCCTATCTCTCCGTGCCCTTGGACGAGCGGAACTTCGACAACCTGCCGGTCGTCGGAAACGACCCGATCGCCGGATATTTCATCAAGACCCGCTACTCGTTTCCTCTGAACGACTCGTCGAATTTCATCTCGCGCTTCGACCTTTATAGCCGGCTCGGAGTCGGCCTGGGCGGAGGAGACAGCTACCGGTCCCGTTCCGTCGTCGGGAATGTCAGCGCCTTCGCGATTCTTGGCGCGAGCCCCGAATACGAGTTCCTCGTGCACCACGACCAGGCATTCAAGTGGGGACGCCTGACCCTCGACAGCAGCTACGAGGACAACAACTACCTGATCTCGCTTGGAAGCAAGATCTGGAACACGCGGGGAATGCTCTTTCTGCCCCAGGGCAAGTCGTCCGACCGGCTTTCTTTCGCGAACACGAGCAGCAGCACCGGGACGTCGAGCTCCAATCAGGAGACGATGACCCTCGACGATAGCCGAACCTGGAAGCGGCTGAGGACCACCTTCGACGTCAAGCTGGCCGACAGCACGAGCTCCTACACGG
>DATJYD010000297.1:0-2348 GCA_035499755.1 Fimbriimonadaceae bacterium | reverse complement strand
CCTCGCGCCTGATGAAGGCGTCCAGACCTTCGACGAGTTCCGCGTCTTCGCCTTTCACCGGCATATGGCTATTCTACGTGAATGGGGGAATGGGCGAAGCGGTCGGCGGGACAGATTCGGACCGATCGGAAGGACGGTCCGATCCGACAGGTCTGTCCCATTCACCATTCACGCACTCGTCTCTACTTTGCGACGGCCGTGCGGTTCAGGAACCGGTCGATCGTGTCGAGGGTATCCCGCAAGTACAGCTTCGTCATGTCGTCCAGACCTTGAGGATGCTGCAGTTGTTCCGCGTAGCGGACGCGCAGTCGCTTGAGGGTGTCGTTCGCGATCATCCGGGTATCGGTGTTGAGTTGGCCCTGAGTGGATCCTGCCTGGGTGATGAGGCCGGAGACCGCGAAGTGCTGGAGGTCGCGGCGTAACGCCGAGATCGGCTTGTTTTCTCCGAGTTCGCTGAAGACCGCCGCGCAGATCGCGCCGAAGTGCTCGCTGAGGCTGTAGGCGCCCTTCTGGCCTTCCAGCTTGAAAGAGTTCTCGGCGATCCGGTCGGTCGTGTCCGCGCTCATCAGCATCGCGTAGAGCATGCTCTGCTGCATCGAGATCAGCTCGCGCATGGGGGCATTCCAGTCCGCCGTGCGGTCCTGATTCATGTCTTGGGACAGGTTCACCATCGCGCTCTCGGGAAGCTGAAGAGCATTCGCGGCGAGGCAGTTCTTCGCGACGAGTTGGACGGCTGCTCGCTGCACGGAGGCATCGACCGGCTCCAGGGTCGCGGGAGCATCGGCGTCGCCCTTGAAGGAGCGGCTCGAAGCCACACCACCCACGAAGCGGGCGGCAAACCGTCCCTCCTGAAAGACTGCGCTGATCGCCCGAAGAAGCACCTCCGTTCGCTTCGAATAGCTCTCTCCCGGCAGCGGCAGATTGGTCAAGGCATAGTGGAGCGCGCGATGGGCGGCTTGCATCTCCTTCGCGCCGTAGGTGACCGGATCTTTCGCGTAATCGAACCGGACTACGTAAGGATCCCAGTCGTCCGCATTCTCGTCGGTCATGTAGGCAAGGCCAGGCTCGCCGCTTCGGGATGCGATCTGCATCAGCTTGCTGATTTCGTCCTCGGGCTCCTTGATGCCGCCGAAGGCCGTATAGCCGTACTGGATCGCCCAGATGTCGTAGGGGCCGATCGTCGGCGTATAGAAGTTGCCGGCGCCACGCAGCACGGCCTGGATATTGACGGGGTTATAGTCCATGACGCTGCCGCTCGACCCGTGCTGGCTCGTGTAGGTGTCGTTCGCAAGCTGCGCCGTGGACAGATAGGTCGAAGCGATGAAGTTGTGGCGCAGGCCGAGGCAGTGGCCGCACTCGTGGCAGACGACGGCGGACAGATAGGACTTCACATAGTCGTCCTTGCTCACCTTCATGCCGCTGGCCATCGCGGCGGTGTAGGCAAAAGCGGCGTCGCCCGCGAGGCCCTCTTCGTAATCGCATTCGATGCGGTTCAGACCGTGCTTGCCGGCGATCTGCTGGGCTTGCCGCCGCAGCATCTCCCGGTCATAGTCCCAAAGATAAGTATCGACCGGCATATCTCGCTTCGGATCGCGCGTGAAGACGTTCATCTCGCGAGTCAGCGCGCTCGACTCGGGGGTGGATATCTTCTGGTGCTCCTGCACGATGTAATAGGCCATATTCGCATCGACCGTGATCGAGGCGTTGAGGATCTCGCCGGAGAAGGGATCGGTGCGGATATTGGTAACCGCGTAGCCGGCGGAAGGAGTCATCGCCCAGCGGACGACGTTGTAGCGGCCGTCGGCGTGGTCGTAGTCTTTGTCGCCGGCCGGAACATCCTGAACCTGGATCGCGTTTTTGTAGCCAAGTGCCTCGAAGGCCTTGTTCCAGCGGAGAATGCCGTCGCGAATCGCTCCCCGGTACTGCTTCGGGATCGAGGGATCGAGCGTCCAGACGATCGGCTTGACCGGCTCGCTCAAGGCGGCCATCGGATCCTTCTTTTTGAGATTCCAGCGGTCGATGTACCGCTGGGTTCGATCGTCGTTCAGGAATCGGGCAAGGCTGTAGAAATCCTCGGTGAAATAGCCGATGCGGGGATCGGCGATGCGAGGGACATACCCGTCTTCCTTCCGCATCCAAAGGTTGTAGGTGACCTTGAGCGGGAGGCTCCTCGAGTCTTCCAGTTGGCTCTCGCCCGCAAGACCCAGGAGCTGAAGAAGCGGATTCGGCTGGGCGCCGCGAGGAGACCAGAAGTACAGGCCCATTCTGATGATGGTGTTGTCCGGAAAACCGTTCGCGCTGTCGACGCCCGACTTGTCGTGATCGAGGACGTACTGCCCACCCGCGCC
>DATJYD010000296.1:0-3578 GCA_035499755.1 Fimbriimonadaceae bacterium | reverse complement strand
ATGGAGGTGATGGAGGTGATGGGGGCGGCGTTCGTCAATAATGCAGGACAGGTGACGCTCCGGAACCTCCATCCCCCTATCCCCTTCCTCCTCCGGCGCACAATCATCGCCGCAAGAGGAAGGGAAGTGGGCGACTCGAGGTTCTCGGAGTTCGCGCACTCCGATGACGCGGCGTCAGCGGCCGGGATATGGCCTAGAGCCCTTCACGGAGACCCATTGCATGCGGTTGAGGAGGTCCTCGTCCGACGCGTCGGGCTTGGTGAGGTCGAGGAGCTTGCTCTTGGCCATCAGCCTGCGCTGGAGCGCGGTGGCCTTCTTCGCGACATTCAACGTGTCGAGCGGGATGATGGGCGGCTTCGCGGTGTACGGAGTCAGGTCCGGGACGGCCTTGAAGCAATCCGTCATGAGCGGCGACATCGCGTCCATCTGGTTGAGGGGCGGCGCGCCGAGGATCTGCAGCATCGTGTGTACGACCGAAGTCTGGTTGTAGAACGTGGAGACGAGCGCGCCGCGCCGGCAATAGGGGCTGACCACGAAGCAGGTCGAGCGGTGGCCGTCGACGTGGTCCCAGCCATCCTGGGCGTCGTCCTCGACCACGAAGATCGCGGTCGTGCCCCAGAACTTCGAATGGGAGATGCCGTCCACGATTCTCCCAAGCGCATAGTCGTTGTCGGCGACCATGGCCTTCGGCGTCGGCATCCCCGGCGTCAGGCCCGCCGTGTGATCCTGATCCAAGTACACGATGGAGAAGTTCGGCATCGAGTTCTTCTTCTCGAATCCGGCGAGTTCTTGCAGGAAAACGTCGGCCCGGTATTGGTCGGTGATGCCGAGATTCCAGCCGGGATAATTGCGGCAGCTATAGCGGCGGAGCCGGTCATTGGCGATGCTCTGCTTGAACTCGTAGGTGGCGCCGGCGAGCGTCGCGTCGTAAAGCTGCTTCCAGCTCATCGCCTTTTCGAGGCCGGCGTAGTCGCCTTCGCCGTAGTTTCGGAAAGAGCGTCCGGCGGCGAGAGCGGCGTCCCAGATGAAACCGGATGAGGCCGAATTCAGAGCGTCGTCGCCTCCGAAGGGATACGAGCGCGTAAACCCGCCGAAGGAGCGCTCCAAGTAGGAACTGGCGATCCCCTCGGTCGCCCAGGAGTGGCCGTCCGCGGAGTTGACGCCGTTGCAGTAGAAGTTGTCGAGGAGGACGAACTGGCCGGCGAGCGCGTGCTCGTTGGGCGTGGTGTCGGCACCGTAGATGGTCAGTGAGGAATCGCTCTCGCCCTTGCCGATGTCGCCGAGAACCTGGTCGTAGGTGCGGTTCTCCTTGATCACGTAGACGACGTGCTGGATCGCGCTGGGGCCGCCGAGGTCCTGCGGCACGGGTTCCGGGGTCCCGCTGATAAGGTTCGTGCGGACGTACGCGTCGAGGATCTGGGGCGCCATCGCCAACTGGCTGACCTTGGCGGTGTCGGCGGCGAGAGTCGTCGCGTCGGGCAGATCGATGGCGCCGACCGAGCCGGAGAACTCATAGACGCTGTGCTTGTCCGGATCTTTGGCGTTTCGCGAGCCGGTTCCTTTGATGCTCGCCACGTAGAGCTTGGACTTGGATACCGCAACCGCACCTGGGTACCAGTTAGTCGGGATAAAGCCCTTGACGGCGGGATTGTCGCCGAGGGTGAGAACGGCGACCGCGTTGTTGCCTCCGCAAGCCACGTAGAGCTCTCCCCTGGACGGGGAGACGGCAAGGGCATTGGGAGCGCTGCCAAAAGGAAGCTTGAGATCCGGCTTGACGAGGGCCTCGGTAACAAGCCGGCGTTTCGCGAGATCGTAGACGCCCACGGTGTCGCTGTTGGCGTTCGCGACATAGGCGAGCTTCTCGTTGACGGCGATCTGAGAGGGCTGGAGACCGGCCGCGATCCTCGCCACGACCTTGTTCGTCTGAAGATCGACGACGTCGATGTTGCCGCCCGTCGCGACCGTGCGGTCGTCGACGTCGACGGCGGTACCCGACGACATCGCCGAGTGACGGCCAGGCTTTCGCCCCCAGCACGTAACCCATGCGGTCTTGCCGTCGGGGGCGATCGCGACGTCGAAGGGGCAGGGGTCGACGTCGATGGTCGCCGAGGTCGATCCGTCCTTCTCGACGATGTCGAGCGCGTTCGCGCGGGATGCGCAAACTGCGAGCCGGTCACCGGTGAGGGTCGCCATGCCGCAGGGATAGGATTCGCCTCCGATCGATGGCTTGGGAACGGAGACGTCGGTCTTCCATTCGATCGAACCGTCGGCCCCGATCTGTCCGACGTGGATCTCGGAGTGAGCGTCGCTGTCGTAGATCACGCCGGCCGGCGTGCAGAGAAGGCCGTGCATGGAGGCGCCGTTCTTGAGGCCGTATTGGTTGGCGAGGGTCCAGTCGTCGGTCTTGACGACCTTGACTCCCTGGTTGTCCTTGACGATCGCGAACTTGCCGTCCGGGGAAAGCACGAGGTCGACCGGCCTCGAGTTGATCACAAGCTGCTTGCCGGCCGGATCGAGGAGATGACCGGTAGGCATCAAGGAATCGCTGACTCGAGCTTGGAAGGGAACGGCGGCGAGGGCGGCGAGCATCAGCATTGGTATCAGTATGACCCTCGCGGCGCAGCTAGGACGGGCCGATGACGGTAGTGCTGACGCGCTCCTCCGGGAGGATGCGGCGGGCGAGATCGATGATCTGCTCGTTCGTGACGGCGGAGACTTTGCCCAGCGTTTCCTCGATCGGAATGTCGCGATGGTGGAACATCTCGTTTTTGCTCATCCGCATCATACGGCCGCTCATGCCTTCGAGAGCGAGGACGAGGTTGCCGGAGATGTGCCGCTTGGTGCGTTCCAACTCGTCGGGCTCGAATCCGTGAGCCATGACCTTGTCGAACTCGGTCCGCGTCACTTCCTGGACCTCGTCCCATTTGTCGGGGCTCGTACCGCCGTAGACCGTATAGACGCCGCCGGCCGTGTAATTCAGGGAATAGGAGCCGACGGTGTAGACGAGGCCGCGCTTCTCGCGGATCTCCTGGAAGAGCCGACTGCTCATCGATCCGCCAAGAGCGGCATCCATGACGATCTGGGTGTAGAGGTCGGCGTCATAGAGGGATGCGCCGTCGGTGCCGATGCAGAAGTGAACCTGCTCGACATCCTTGGCGACCTCGCAGAGACCGCCTTCGCCGGATGGTCTCGGCAGTTCGCCGTCTTCGCCTCCGGGTGGGATCTTGCCGAGGATCTCTCGGCTGCAGGCGTGGACCTTCTCCGGGTCTACCTTGCCGGCGACGGCGAGGAGAACATTGCCTCCCCGATAGCGGCGATCCATGTAGGCGGTAAGGTCGCTGCGCTGGAATCCGCTGACCGATTCGCGGGTGCCGATCACGGGTTTGCCGAGGGGATGGCCCTGCCAGCGCCGCTCGAGATGGAGGTCGTGGACATGCTCGCTCGGCTCGTCCTCGCCCCGCTTGATCTCCTCGACGACGACGCTTTCCTCGCGCTTCAGCTCGGCGGGCTCGATCAGGGAGTGAAGCATCATATCGGAGAGCACGTCGATGCCGTTCTCGACGTCATCCTCCAGGACT
>DATJYD010000295.1:0-2155 GCA_035499755.1 Fimbriimonadaceae bacterium | reverse complement strand
GGTCTTGCAGACGGTGAGCCCGCCTGCGAACTGGTGGGCGATGCGCCCGGTGGCGAGGATGCCCCAACGGAGGTGGTGAGCCATGGGGAGATGATGGCTGATGATTGAGGGGTGATGGGTAAGGTTCGGACAGGTGGGACGTGTTGGACAGGTAGGACGTTACGGAGTTGGGCGTCAATCATCAATCATCAATCATCACTTTCCATCCCCCTTCCGCTTCCGCTTCGCCTCAAGGAGAGCGCTGCTAGCGGAGCCGGGGCGGTGAGCAGCGACATGCTTGGGCGAATCGGTGGTGGGCGGAGGGGCCGATCCCGCGACAAAAACTCGAGGGGTCTCCTGGTCCCCCGCGCCCGGCTTCTGAGCGCGCTGTTTGGCTTGCTGGAGACGCCCCACAACGACCTGCTGGGCAGCGGGCTGCCGACGGCGCGAGCGGATCGCCGCCCAGAGCTTGGCGAGGATCTCGCCGAGCGGTAGGGCGATGCGGCGCACGCCGACATCGAACGGGAGCACGAGGGCGGCGAGAAAGATGAAGAAGGGCCAGAGTTCGGTGATGGTCTCGCCTGGATTCGGGACGGAGCGCAGCGATTCGTCAGGTTTGGTCTCCTCGCCTCCGCCGGTCTGCTGGGCCATTCGGGCAAGCAGAGGACCGTTCGGGCGGGTCGAGCGATACTCGGCAGGGTACGGATTGGAGAAGCCGGTCGACTGGACGCGTTCGCCACCCGACGGGTCCTTCTCCGCGACGGTGACGATGTAGCTGCCCAGATCGGAGGCGTCGAAGCTGCCGCGGTAGTCGCCGGGTCCTTGCTGGGACAGGCTGACCTCGCGGGTGTCGCCGTCGGGACTGGCGACCCGGATGATCGCGGTCGAGGCGGTCATTGGGTTTCCGAGAGAATCGAAGGCCTTCATGTCGATCTGGCCCCGAGCGCCGTCGTTCTGAACGCTGACCTCGTACTGATTGAGGGTAGACCGCCGGGTGATCGAGCGCGCGGCTTGAGCCCAGAAGGTGGCGAAGCCGTCCCAGCCGATCCAGTTCTTCGCCCAGATCGCCTGAGCATCGGAAGTGAACGCGAGGGAGGTGCCGAGGCCGTATTGCCATTCCGCGAGGAGCGGATCGTCTTTTTGGGTTTTCATCCCGGCGCGGGCGAGCGGCCGGAAATCGGTGAGATCGTAGGCGAGGAGGGGCGGAGTCGAATCGATGCCACGCAGGATCTCCTCGCCCGAGACCATCTTCGGATAGAAAGCGCCTTCCTCGATGGCGGAGCGGGACATGATCGCGCTGTCCTCGGTCATGATCGCGGGAAGCTGATTGGCATGCTTGGCGAGGTAATAGCGCCCGCCCCCGATCGCGGCCAGGCGCTGGAGAAACTGGACGTCTTTACCGTCGCCGATCGCTACGCAGGAGGTCGTGATCTTCTCGGCGCGCATTCGCGCGACGACTTCGTCGCAGCCTTCCTGCATGTCGCAGTCGTCTCCGTCGGCGAGGAGGATGAAGTGCTTGACCTGGCTCGGCTCGGCGAGCAGCGTCTTCTCGCCGACATCGCAGGAGGGTTTGCAGAAGATGCCGCCGCCGCCGACTTGCAGGCGCTCGATCTGCGAGATCACGGCTTCCTTGTTCACAAGCGGCTGCATGGGAGCGACGAACTCGATCCCGTCCGTGCTGCCGGCGACCCCGACGCGGTCGATCGGCGGCATCAGCTTGACCGTTTCTTCAGCGGCCTTGGCGGCGAGCCGGACCTTGGGAACGCCGTCCTCGATCATTCCCATGCTGCCCGACACGTCGATCATGATGCAGATCGATGTGCTCGGGAAGGTCTTGCGTTGGCGGATGTTGAGGTCGACGGGGAGGATGTCGGCGATGGGCGTTCCGTAGTAGCCGCCGGGCAGGAATGAGCTGTTGCCGCCGATCATTGCGAAGCCGATGCCGCTATCGCGAACGGCGGCCTGAATCAGCTTCATCTGAAGGGGCTGAATCGACATCGCGTTGAAATCGTTGAAGATGATCCCGTCGTAGCCTTGGAATTCATCCGGCCGCACGGGGAGCGATCCGGGACCGCCGAGATCGACGTCGATGCCGCTCTTGCGGAGGGCCTCGACGAGCGGGCTATGGGCGGTTTGATCCTGCATCACGAGCAGCTTCGGCTTGCCCTTGATGGCG